>JBJMHG010000231.1:0-11209 GCA_045807485.1 Actinomycetes bacterium | reverse complement strand
ACCGTTCACCGTCACTTCGACATTGTCGCCGGCGGTCAGTGGTCCCACTCCCGCGGGCGTTCCGGTCAGGATCACGTCCCCAGGAAGCAGCGTCATCACGCTGGAGACGAAAACCACCAGGTCACTCAGTGTGTGAACCATGTCTGACGCCGGCGCCGACTGCCGCGTCTCGCCGTTTACGACGGTCGTTACCGCAAGGGCGTTCGGGTCGGCCTCGGTCTCGATCCACGGCCCCAGCGGACAGAAGCTGTCGAAACTCTTGGCACGGGTCCACTGTCCATCACTTCGTTGCAGGTCCCGAGCAGTCACGTCGTCAGCGCAGGTGTACCCAAGCGTCACGTCCCCGACCCGCTCTGGCGGTACGTGCCGTGCTAGTCGCCCGACGACCAGCGCGATCTCTCCTTCGAACTCGACTTGCGTCGACTGAGGCGGCAATACGACGGCCTCGTCAGGACCAGCCACCGTGGTGGAGGGCTTGAGGAACATGACCGGGGTCGACGGCGGCTCGCCGCCCATCTCACGGGCATGGTCGGCGTAGTTCTTGCCGATCCCGATGACCTTGTTGGGCAGGACCGGTGGCAGCAACCGCACATCGTTCAGCGGAAAGGTCACGCTGGTCTGCTCGAAGGGCGCGAAAGGGTGGCCATCGATGGCCGTGACAGTCATCGATGCCGGGTCAGCCTCGTCACCGGTGACGACGCCAAAGGCGATCTGGTCAGAAACGGTGAACCGGACGATGCGCACAGCCGGAGGCTATCGGTCCTTGCCGAGACCACCGGCCTGAGCCTCTCGCAGGGTGGCCCAGATGAGGTGGGCGTACGCACGCTGCCCGATGGGAGTCAGATGAGTGCCGTCTTTGTAGAGGTACTGGGGATGCCCCACCGAGGCCCGAGCCCAGTCGGCCACCACGACATTGGGCCTTCCGTCTGCGGCGCGTTCGATGATCGTGTTGCTCTGGTCCATCCACGGAACCTCAGAGCGCACCGTCATGACGACAACGGCGTCGAGTCCACGCAACGACGACAAGAAGTCGGCGAGCCCCTCAGCGTCAGGTGGTCCGTTCGTACCTGTCTGCAGCACCAGAACGTCCCCGATCCGCTGCAGTCGGATCCGTTCACGCACCCGATTGGCAATCTCCACCGGTTGACGACTGATCGCGGCGTCCACCGTGACTCGGGGAAACCGATCCTCCAGGGCCGCTCTTGCACCCAGCAGCACCGAGTCACCCACTGCAGTGATGGGTCGCTCCCAAAGTGGCCCCGGCTGGCTTTGCTTGTTCTTGCCACCAGGGTTCTCGCTACCGCCCCCAGAGTTGCTCCCGGGGTCGGTGGGTTCAACGCGTGGTGTGAGTTGTCCCGCTCCAACCTGGGTCACGCCGCGGAGGTATGTGGTGCTGTCGACCCTCGGCGCAGACCAGAGCGCAATCAGCGCGATGATCAAGGCAACCGCGATTGCTGAGACCACGGCGCCGGCCCGGGAACGAACCGTCGTCGACCCCGACTGGACGCTGCCCCACCACCTACCGAGCGCGCCACGCCGCACCGGCATCTCGATCCACCGGTAGCTGGCCTCCGCTACGACAAAGGTGATCGCCAGTGATGTCACACCTGCCCAGAAGCCCCGAAGCGGTATGTCCAGATCAGGTCTGGTGACCAGGAAGATCGGCCAGTGCCACAGATAGATGCCGTACGAGCGAGTGCCGAGCCATCGCAGGACTGGAGTGCCGAGCGCCGCCCCGAATGCTCCGGCGGGATGTGACGCAGCGGCCACCAGCGGGACGGTGACCAGCGCTACCAAAAGGAAGCCGCCCCGAAAGAGCCAAGCGGAGTCTTCGGAGGTCCAGAGGAAGAGTGCTGTCAGCCCAAGGAGGGAGGCCAGTCCCGTCGCCGCGACCGACACCTGAGCGGAGGTGGGAATACGAAGCGGTAGCCGGTTCGGACGCCACACAGTCGCCAGTGCCGCGCCGGCGAGAACGGTCATGGCATGAGTGTCGGCACCGAAGTACAAGCGCGCGGTGTTCGTCGGGTCTAGCGGACCCTGCAGCAGTCCGAGGGTGGCCATCCACACTGTTCCCAACAGTGCCCCGCCGACTGCGAAGACGGCAACACCTCGACGCCTCCAACGTCTCCACACCAAGAAACAGACAGTCGGCCACACCAGATAGAACTGTTCTTCGATGCCAAGTGACCACAAGTGCTGCAGGAGCGGTGGGCGTCCGAGAAGTTCGAAGTAGGTCCGCGAGTCGAAGATGTACCACCAGTTGGTGCTGTACGTCAGTGCGGCGATTGCATCCTCGCGGAAGACAGATGCAGCGTCGCGGGCAACCGTGAGTACCAACACCGTTGACACCACCAGCACCGCGATCAGGGCCGGGAGCAGTCGCCGAGCACGGCGCAGGTAGAACTGTCCGAACCGAAGCGTGCCTGTCGTCTCGAGCTCAGCCAGCAGCAGCGTGGTGATCAAGAAGCCCGACAGGACGAAGAAGACATCGACCCCGAGAAAACCACCGGGAAGCAACCGAGCGGGCAGATGGAACAGCAGCACCGCCACGACGGCGATAGCGCGGATGCCGTCAAGACCTGGAAGATATGGCAGCGCCTTCGGCGAAGCACCCGCCGTCTTTGATGCGGTGCCCGCCGCACCCGAGGCCTTCGAACTCGAAGCCCCCGACCCAGAAGTACCCGAGTCGGCGGCAGGTCCGGCAATCAGGGACTCCTGCCGCGAGGACTGGGCAAGAGATCCACTGCGGAGCATCCGAGGCATCGTAGCCCGCGGGCCCCCGCGACATCAGGGTCGACTAGTCCTCGGTTGCAGGCTCCTCGACTTCGGACTGGGCGGTGCGGCCGGCACGAAGCAGGCCATACGTGATGGCGTCTTCCAGGGCCATCCACGAGGCGGCGATCACGTTCTCGTGGACGCCGATCGTGTCCCATTCGCCTTTACCGTCTGTCGACTCAACGAGCACCCGGGTGACGGCACCGGTTCCCTCGCCTCCCTCCAGGATCCGCACCTTGTAGTCGACCAGCTCGAGGTTGCCGAGCTCGGGAAAGATCTGGCCGAGCGCCTGACGCAACGCATTGTCGAGCGCGTTGACCGGGCCATTTCCCTCACCTGTTGCGACGATGCGCTGGCCCCCCGCATGAACCTTGACGGTCGCTTCGCTGACGATCTCGTCGTCAGGACGCTGTTCGGTGATCGTGCGCCACGACTCGACGGTGAAGTACTTCAAACGTGTGCCGTCGGTCACCTCGCGCAGCAACAGCTCAAACGAAGCGTCTGCCGCCTCGAAGGAGTAGCCGCCCGCCTCGAGCTGCTTGACCCGAGCGACCAGTGTCCCGAGCGCATCTCGGTCGTCGGCCAGGTCGTAACCGAGCTCTCGTCCTTTCAGTTCGACGGACGCGCGTCCTGCCATCTCCGTGACAAGCACACGCATGTCGTTGCCAACCACCGTGGGATCGAGGTGGTTGTACAGGTCGGGCGAGACTTTGATCGCACTCGCATGCAACCCGGCTTTGTGGGCGAAGGCCGACACACCGACATACGCCTGATGTGTGTTCGGTGCGATGTTGGCGATCTCTGCGAGTGCGTGTGAGACACGCACCAAGTCAGCCAGACGCCCCTCGGGGAGGACCCGCCGATCGAGCTTGGTCTCGAGGTTGCCGATCACCGCGAACAAGTCAGCGTTTCCGGTACGTTCGCCGTAACCGTTGGCGGTGCACTGCGCATGGGTCGCACCAGCTTCAACCGCAGCGAGCGTATTTGCCACTGCGCAACCAGTGTCGTCCTGACAATGGATGCCCAGTCGGACGCCGGCACTTCGCTCAAGAACCTCCGAGACCACCCGGTGAATGCCCAGAGGGAGCATTCCTCCATTGGTGTCGCAGAGGACGGCGACGTCAGCGCCAGCAGATGCAGCCGCCTCGATCACCCGCAGCCCGTAGTCGCGGTCATGCTTGTACCCGTCGAAGAAGTGCTCGAGGTCGAGGAACACCCTGCGCCCCTCACCGACCAGGAACTCGACGGTGTCGTGGACCATGGCGAGATTCTCGTCCAGCGTCGTGCGGAGCGCCTGGGTGACGTGACGCACGTCAGACTTGGCGACGATCGTGATGACCGGAGTTCCGGCGTCCAGCAATGCGCGCACCTGCCGGTCGTCGAGTGCCTTCGTGTCGGCTTTCCGGGTGGCTCCGAACGCGACCAGGCGTGCACTTTCGAGCTCGAGCTCGTGCTGGGCACGAGTGAAGAACTCGGTGTCCTTGGGCATTGCCCCTGGCCAGCCGCCCTCGATGAACCCGACCCCCAGCTCGTCGAGCAGTCTGGAAACCGCGAGCTTGTCGGCAACCGAGTACGACACACCCTCGCGCTGCGCTCCGTCCCGCAGCGTGGTGTCGTAGACGTGGAAGCCATCGTCGGGGCGGTTGCCACGAGTCACGGTCGAACCTCCAATAAAAAGACCCCCCGCGGATGCGAGAGGTCGGCGCAGCGGGGGTGAACCGCTGCGCTAGGCGATAATGAGGGGTCTTGTAAGAAGATCCACGCCCCCAGTGTGGCACATGACGGACACCTGAAGTCCTGACACAGACCGACAACCGACTGACACCGACTCACACCGACCCGGAGCCGCATGGAACACCAACGCCATCGCGCTCCCGATCGCCACCGGCGCCGAACCCTCGCCCTCGCGGTGCTGGTCGGCCTGGTGATTGGAGCCGCGGCCGCAGGGATCGGCTGGTGGCTGAACACCGATCCGCAGTCGCCGTCGACGTCGCCATCCGGTTTGGCCGTCACCACGGCACCGTTGGCGCGAGCTGACCGCACGAGCCGGTCAGAAGAGACCCGCAATGAGATGGCGATGCCTTCGGCTGCGGCCGCGGACCCCACCGACAGCGCCGAGCCGGTCTTGTTGCTGGGCGATTCGCTGGCCGTGGGGATCGCTCCCTACGTCGACGCCGGCCTTGGCGAGCGAACGCTCTCTGTAGATGCTGCTGAAGGCCGGGGAACGGCGACCAGTGTCTCTTTGCTCACTCCCTATGCGGCGTCCTCAGCGCCAGACTGGATCGTCAGCCTCGGCACAAATGACAACACCGAGGAGTTCGGGGCCAACGCCAGAGCCCTCATGGACCTTGCCGGGCCAGACCGGTGCGTTGTGTGGTTCGACGTGTGGCGGGCAGCAACGGACGAGTCGATCAACGCGACGCTCAACGACCTTGCGGCGGACAACCCCAACCTGCATCTGATTCCGTGGCATGACACATCGGCCATGCACACCGAGTGGTTCAGCGGTAGCGACGTTCACCCCGCGAGCGAGGGTTATGCCGTTCGCGGTCAGATGGCGATCGACGCAGTGCACGAATACTGCGGCTAGGCGAACTACCGCAGCTAGGCGTCCACCAGCTGGTGCATCCAGGAGTGAGTGTCTTCACGCCGACCATGCTGGATGTCGAGCAGACGCTCACGGAGCTTCATGGTGAGCGGACCTGGGTCACCGCTTCCGACCATCCATCCACCCTCACGCCACTTCACTTGGCCCACTGGAGTGATGACCGCAGCTGTGCCGCACGCGAAGACCTCGGTGATGGAACCGTCCGCGTTGCCTTCGCGCCAGTTGTCGATGCTGATGCGCTCAGCCTCGGCGTCGATCCCGAGGTCGGAGGCCACCTGAAGGATCGAGTCGCGCGTGACCCCGGGAAGAAGGGCGCCAGTGAGCTCAGGGGTGACCAGTCGCGCCGAGTCCCCAGACCCATAGACGAAGTACAGGTTCATGCCGCCCATCTCTTCGATCCATTGATGCTCGACGGCGTCGAGCCAGACCACCTGGTCGCAGCCCTCGGCGGCCGCTTGTGCCTGAGCCACCAGACTCGCTGCGTAGTTGCCGGCACATTTGGCCTCACCGGTTCCGCCAGGTGCCGCTCGGACGTACTCGGTTGACAGCCAGACCGACACTGGCCTGATGCCGCCCTGGAAGTACGCACCGGCGGGCGAGGCGATGAGCATGAACAGGTATGAGCTGGCCGGCTTCACACCGAGGCCCACCTCGGTCGAGAACATGAACGGACGCAGGTAGAGGCTCATCTCGTCTTGTCCTGGAACCCAGGCGCGGTCTTGGTCGACGAGCACCTCGATGGCCTCCAGGAAGAGCCGCTCAGGGAGCTCGGGCATGGCCAGACGTCGAGCCGACCGCTGGAAGCGGCGCGCGTTCATCTCAGGACGAAACGTGGCGATGGAGCCGTCCGCATGCCGGTAGGCCTTCAGCCCTTCGAAGATCTCCTGGCCGTAGTGCAGCGACATCGTCGCTGGATCGAGCTCGACCGGTCCGTACGGCACCAGCTCGGCGTCGTGCCAGCCGCGTCCTTCGGTCCACTCGATGGTGACCATGTGATCGGTGAAGAAACGACCGAATCCAGGGCTCGCCAAGATCGCCTCGCGCTGCGCGTCCGACAGCGGTTCTGAGGTCGGCTTGCGCGAGATCTGAAGGTCAGTGGACTGCGTGGACATGGATTGAACGCTACCTTTCCATCGGTCGCTCGGCTGAGCCAACCGATTGAGATCGGGTCAGGGCGAGGTACTTGTCCCCGCCACGGCAGCGGCGAGGTCGTCACCGATCTGTGCCGTCGAGCGTACGCCGTCGCCGCGAGCTGCGAGGTCGTCTGAGACTGCTTGCTCCACCTCAGAGGCGGCTTTGTCTAGCCCCAGATGGTCAAGAAGCATGGCCACGGACAGGATCGTTGCCGTTGGATCCGCCTTTTGCTGGCCGGCTATGTCGGGCGCCGAGCCGTGGACCGGCTCGAACATGCTCGGGTGCACGCCGCTCACGTCGAGGTTGCCGGACGCGGCACGCCCTATTCCCCCCGCGATGGCTGCCCCGATGTCGGTGATGATGTCGCCGAACAAGTTGTCGGTCACGACCACATCGAATCTCTCCGGGTTCGTGACAAAGAACATCGATGCCGCATCGACATGCAGGTACTCGGTAGTGACATCTGAAAACTCGCTTGCAACCTGCTGGAAGGTTCTTGTCCAGAGATCACCGGCGTAAGTCAGCACGTTGTTCTTGTGCACCAACGTGACGTGGCGGCGGGGTCGGCGCCTTGCTCTGGTGAACGCATCGCGAACGACCCGTTCGACACCGTAGGCAGTGTTCAGGCTTTCCTCAGTCGCGACCTCGTGCTGCGTGCCGCGTCGCAAGAACCCCCCTGATCCGGCGTAAGGACCTTCGGTGCCTTCACGCACCACCACCATGTCGATGTCTGACGGCGTCTTTCCTGCCAGCGGAGTGGTCACGCCTGGGTACAGGCGGACAGGTCGAAGGTTGACGTGGTGATCGAGCTCGAAGCGCAACCTGAGCAGCAAACCTCGCTCGAGCACCCCGCTGGGAACCGTTGGGTCTCCCACCGCACCGAGCAGGATCGCGTCGTGACCGCCGATCTCCGCCAAGACTGTGTCGGGGAGGGTTTCACCGGTTCGGTGCCATCGCTGCGCCCCCAAGTCGTACTCGGTGCGCGCGAAGGAGACTTCGTGACGAGCGGCCGCGGCGTCCAAGACTTTCAGCCCCTCAGCGACCACCTCGGGACCGATCCCATCACCGGGGATGACAGCAAGCTTGACCGAGCGCGACATGACACCAGGGTAGGAGTGAGTCTCACGTATCGGTGCGGTTGTCTCACGATTCGAACATCGAGCCGCCGATTGCTCGAGGGCGGTTACTCGAGGCGGTCGAGGTCGAGGGCCCGTCCTTCGTGTGCCCCGATGGCATCAACGATCTCTTGTAACGCGTCCTGCTCGATCGGGGAGTCGACAGTCATGGCGATGAGGGCGTGGCCGCCCTGCTGGTCTCGGCTCACCTGCATCCCCGCGATGTTGACTCCGTGCTCGCCGAGGATGCGGCCGAGCTCACCCACGACACCCGGACGGTCGTGGTATCGGAAGAACGCCATGTGCTCAGCAGGTTGCAGGTCGAGGTCGTAACCGTCGATCTCGACCACCTTCTCGACATCCTTCGGCCCGGTCAGCGTGCCTCCGACAGAAAGCTGTCGCCCATCAGCGAGGGCTCCGCGGATCGTCACGGCATTGCGGTGGTCGGGGCTGAGTGGATCAGTCGTGAGGTTGACGGTGACACCGCGCTCTGCCGCAAACACGGGGGCGTTGACGTACGAGACCTGCTCATCGACGACGGGGGTGAAGGCACCCTTGAGTGCGGCCAGCTCGAGCACCTTCACCTCCGCGGTCGCGATCTCGCCGCGGACCTCGACCGTCAAACCTTCCGGAGCGCCACCGGCGAGACCGGTGAAGATCCGGCCGAGCTTCTCGACCAGTGCGATGAACGGCCGGACCTCCTCATCGATGACGCCGCCCTTGACGTTCACGGCATCTGGAACCAGTTCACCCGCAAGTGCCAGACGAACCGATTTCGCGACCGCGATTCCCGCCTTCTCCTGAGCCTCGTCCGTACTCGCTCCCAGGTGCGGTGTAACGACGACCCGCTCGTGCTCGAACAGCGGTGACTCTGTGCACGGCTCGGTGGCGAAGACATCGACGCCGGCCGCGTGGACGCGTCCCTCGGCCACTGCAGAAGCCAGAGCATCCTCGTCGACGATGCCACCGCGGGCAGCGTTGACGAGAATCACCGACGGCTTGACCTTGCGGAGCTCGGCGTCACCAATCAAGCCGATCGTCTCTGGCGACTTGGGAAGGTGGACAGTGATGAAGTCGCTCTCTGCCAACAACGTGTCGAGGTCGACCAGTGGGATACCCAGCTGAGCGGCTCGACCCGGCTGGACGTAAGGGTCGTGGGCGATGACCCGGGTGCCGAACGCCATGAGCCGCTGCGCGGCGAGCACCCCAATCCGGCCCAGCCCGACCACACCGACGGTCTTCTCGTAGACCTCCACCCCCGAGTACTTCGACCGCTTCCACTCCCCGTTCTTGAGCGCAGCGCTGGCAGGGGCAATGTTGCGGGCGGCGGCCAGGAGCAGAGCCACGGCGAGCTCGGCGGCGCTCACGATGTTGGACGTCGGCGCGTTGACCACCATCACTCCGGCCTGTGTTGCCGCCGGCACATCGACGTTGTCGAGACCGACGCCGGCGCGGGCGACCACCTTCAGCCGACGCGCAGCCCCAAGAGCCTGAGCGTCGACCTGTGTCGCGCTGCGCACCAAAATGGCGTCGGCGTCCGCAATCGCGCTGAGCAGCTCGCCTCGATCAGCTCCGTTGCAATGCCGGACCTCGAAGTCAGGACCGAGCGCCTCGATGGTTGCTGGCGAGAGCTCTTCTGCGATAAGGACAACGGGCTTTGCGGACTGGGTCACAGGTATGCCTTCGAAAGGTCGACAAGTAGCGGGCTCTGCCTCCGATGTGGAGGCCAACGGAGTTTACTCGTGGCCTGAACCCAGCACGTTTGAGGCCAGCACGTTTGAGAGCGGAGCACCGTGAACAATGAGCAGGTGCCCGATGGAGCGGAAGCCTCCGGCTGCGAAGTAGTCGTACTGGTTCCGCACCCCACCTCTGCAGAGATGCTCGTCTGCCACCCCCCGGTCGGCGAGCACGGTGGCAGGGATGGCCTGCCGTCGGTGGTGTTGGGGCCCGAACCAGACACCTCTGACATCGTGCGCGCCGTCGGTGACCTCCTGGGATCTCCGGTGACTTTGCTCAGAGCCAACACCATGAGCTGGCACGACAACTTCGACTCCGCATCGATGGTGGTCGAGGTGGAACCGATCACCTCGGCGGTGCCTGAGCCATTCCACTGGCAACACGTAGAACCCTCCGACGTAAAGGGAGTGTCTCCGCGATGGGCGGCCGAATCAGTCGGTGCATGGCTTGTGGAGCGGACCTCCGGATGGTCACCGCTTCGGCCTCAATGGTCGCGACCTGGCTGGCTGTCACAAGCCAGCTCCTGGATGAAGCACCAGATGCTGCTGGCTGGGTACGAGCACCCGGAGGAACCTCAGATCCATTGGATCTGGGGGGTGTCGGTCGTGCTGTCCGCTGGCTCCGCTTCAGGGACCGCCTACCTGAAGTGCAGTGGTGATCGGTTCGTGACTGAGCCTGTGGTCACGCGGACGCTCGCCCAACACTCCCCCACCTTGCTCCCGCAGGTATTTGCCATCGACGCAGACCGTGGGTGGATGTTGATGCGCGACATGAGGGGAACGCCGCTCGGAGAGCAACCTCCTGCCGGATGGGGTGAGGGCCTCGTCGCCTTGCAGCGGCTACAGCAGCAATGGCTCGGACGAACGCAGGAGCTGATTGACCTCGGCGCCGAAGAAAGGTCACTCGCGACGCTGACGCAATGGGTCGAGAGGACCACCGATGACACCAGCTTGATGAGTCGCCTTGCCTCGGGCCAACGGCGAGCCTGGTCACGATCGGTGCCGGCCATGATTGAGGCATGCCGTCAACTCGACACCGGTGGGCCAGGACCCACACTGGTTCACGGCGACTTTCACCCATGGAACGTGTTCACCACACAGGGCGGAGTCCGCGTGTTCGACTGGACGGACGCCTCTGTGTCGCACCCCTTCGTGGACCTCGTCACGTACATCGGACGATCTGACGACGTGGAGGTTCGCCAAAAGCTGGTGCGGCTTTACCTCACGCGGTGGGATTCGCAGGTGAACAGCGCTGCTCTCACAGATCTCACCCGTATCGCACTTGTAGTCGGATCACTGCATCAGGCGCACACATATAGCCAGCTCATCCCCACCGTGATGCCAGACGACGTGGGTCACCTGCGTGACGGTGACGTGGGATGGCTCGCGCGCGCCATGCGGTTCGCCGATGACGGACTCGACGCACAGTACTGACCCAGCCCAGCGGGACCAACCGCCAGCAAGACGAACCAGCGCTCAGCGCGCCGCGGTTCCTTCGGTGTAGTCGGAGTCTTTCGACTCGATCCACGGCATCATTTTGCGAAGGTCACGCCCCACCGTCTCGATGGGATGCTGCTCGCCCTTGGCGCGCAGTGCCTTGAACTCAGGGGCACCGGCGTCCTGGTCAGCGATGAAGCGAGCGGCGAAAGCGCCAGACTGGATGTCGGCGAGCACGTCCTTCATGTTCTGCTTCACGCTCGCGTCGATGACACGAGGGCCGGACACGTAGTCGCCGTACTCTGCGGTGTCCGACACCGACCAACGCTGCTTGGCGATACCGCCCTCGTACATGAGGTCGACGATCAGCTTCAGTTCGTGCAGGCACTCGAAGTAGGCGACCT
>JBJMHG010000230.1:0-6414 GCA_045807485.1 Actinomycetes bacterium | reverse complement strand
ATCGTCGTTGCCTGACCCACCTGTGACGTTCTCCACGTCTGACTCGACGAGATCTTGCTCGCCGACCTCGCCGTCGTTGTCAACGCCATCGAGGGAGACATTTACCCGCTCCGTCCGCCCCGAGTAGTCGGCGGTGTCTGTTCCCGCTCCTCCGTACAGGTAATCGGAGCTGAAGTCGTCGCTGCTCTCCAGGAAGCTGTCGTTGCCGTCACCGGCGAGCGTGTAGTCCGAACCCGAGTCCATCGTGATGGTGTCGGCCCCCGCGCCGGCCTCGACATAGTCATCACCGGTCGACATGGCAAAGGTGTCGGCGCCGCTGCCGCCGTACCCCTCGTCCGCGCCAGATCCGGCGTTGTAAGTGACCGGAAGTGAGATGGCAGTCCAGTCGGCGTAGTCGGTGAGGTTTCCGAGGTTGAGCACGACCGACGTGACACCGGTGCAGTGGAGTTCACCGGTCACCAGCGTGCACCCAGCGCCTGCGACAAGCGACCCCGTGCCGAAGTCGTCCAGCGAAATTGCACCTGGCGTCGCCGAGGTGGGCCACACGGCCACATCGTTGTTCTCACTCGCGGAGGCGGTATACGTGAGGACGCCACCGGCCACCGCTCCGGTGGAGGCCAACGCCGCCGGTGCCCCCGTGACCACAAACGCACCGACTATCGCCAGAGAAAGTGAGCCGCGTATAACCCAGCGGCCGGTGTTGCGTGTCATGTTTGCTCCGCTTAGTCGCGCACCGGCCCCCTCGGCACTCCTGCTGATGACATCGGCAAGAGTGCCGGACCAACAGAGAGCTGGATGGATGACACGCCACAGCGAAGGGCTCCGACACCGTCAAGTGTCGGAGCCCTTCGACTATCTCCCCGCGGGATCACTCACCCCCGCTCGTCCAGGTGATCCCTGATGATCTAGCTCAGCCCACTGCTGAGATAGATCCGGTAGTTGCCATACGTGGCGTTCCACCCGTTGTAGAAGACGAACCGGGTGTTCGCGTCGTAGAACATTGGTGACGGGCTGTCGTTCAGGTACTTGCCAGCCACCGTGCTGTTGGACAGCAACTCTGGTGCGGACCATGTTGCACCTTGGTCGGAGGACTCCAACCAGTTCAGATCGATCCGCTCCTGCTTGTTCGTGTAGTCGCATCCGTCGAGCACGCACAGCGGAGCAGCGATTCCGACCTTGTTCGCACCGCTGATTGCCACCGCACCCCCGTACGTTGCGGTGTGTCCGCCAGCAGGAAGGGCGTATGCCTTCTTCGCTGCAGTCGTGAATGTGTCACTGCCGGTGTTGTACTCGGCGTAGTACTGGCCGTCGTCCTGGTTCCATGTCACACCGATGCGCTGACCGGTCGCATCACAGTTGGCCCAACCGCTGTCATTTCCACCCGCTGTGTCGCTGGTGTTGATCGTCTTGGTCGAGACCGCCGAACCGTTCGTCTTCGACACCGACAGCTTCACGTCGCCCGAGCCGTCGAGCCAAGCGGTAGCCACGTTGGTGCCAGCCGCACAGTTGACCGGCCATGCACCGAGCCCTTCGGGCCCGTAGCCGAGCCCGGGATCAGGTCGCGTGGTCGTGCCCAGCTGGGTGCTTGCAAACGAGCCGCCAGCATTGGTGCTCGTGAGCTGGTAAACGTTGCCGCTGTCCGAGTCGGTGTACGTGATGTACACGTTGTTTCCAGATCCAGCCACGACGGGATAGTCGACATGGCCGGTCAACGAGGTCAGCGCCGTCGGTGAACCCCATCCAGTGCCGGAAATGAAGGAACGGAAGTAGAGCACACGAGCGCCATTGGGGTCGTAATGCGCGCCGTATCCGCTTTGGCTGGCCCAGACCACGTAGATGTTGTTGTTGGTCTTGCCAGTCGCGACAGTCACGCGGTCAGAGATCTGAGGCGCTGGGCTGACCAGTTTTGGCTTGGCCCAGGTGATGTTCTTGCTTGTGTCGACGGTGCCGATCCGGACGTAAGCCGACTGCTTGGACGAAGTCGTCCCCGCATCCGACGCGTAGCCGACGACGACCTTGCCTGCCTTGGTGCGTGCCGCACCTGAGCCGTAGTTGAACGAGTACTGAGCCGTGACGGCTCCGATGGTTTTGTCCGCTGTTGGTGACGGTGACCAGGTGGTCGCCGCCCACGCCGCCGGTGCTGCAACACCAACGGCTAGAGCAGCCACACCGACACGCGCAGTCCAGCGCATGCGTGATGCCATGAATGATCTCCATTTCCCCCCGCCGGACGTCCCCTCAGACGTCGGTCGGGATTCCCTCCTCGTTGCCAGGACGGAGCGCCCGACAGTGGGGGTGACGCTTCTCTCGGGGACCTTCCACGTCAATACGACAGAGCGGCAGGCAGACCCGCGCGTCTTTGTCCACCAAGTACAGAATGAATATTCAGTCAGGACATTTAGGCACAGTCAGTATGCGCAGAGTCACCCCCAGTGAAGATATATCTCTCGGCCTCAAGAGGGATGATGCCGCGGTCATAGGCTCACGCGATGAACCTAGGCGCGCTGGTCGAGCGTCGAGCCTTTCGTCAGCTGCTGGCGGCGCGGCTCACCGGTCAGTTCGCCGATGGCCTGCTCCAAGCTGGGCTGGTCGGTGTGGTGCTCTTCGCTCCCGAGCGTGCGGCGTCCCCGACCCGTATTGCAGTGGGGTTCGCCGTTCTCCTGCTGCCCTTCACCCTGCTGGCGCCGCTCGCCGGAGTTCTCCTCGACCGCTGGTCGCGGGTCGCGGTGCTCCGGTGGGCCAACGTTTTCAGAGCGATTCTCATCGCGATCACCGCCACGGCCACGGCAACCGCCGTGTCCGAAATGCTGATCTTCGGACCGGCGCTCCTGGCGCTGGCCCTCAACCGTCTGATTCTTGCCGCACTAGGCGCCTCTTTACCTCGTACCGTTCCCCCTGAGCTACTCGTGACTGGGAACGCGGTCGCACCAACCGTTGGCACGTTCGTCACGGTCATTGGCGGTGGCGTGGGTCTCGCACTACGCGGCGTGCTGGACACATCTGGTGACGCCGCACCCTTCCTCGCCGCGTCCGTCGGTTACCTGCTCGCAGCTCTGACGACCACGGCATTCAGCAAGATGCAGCTCGGACCTGCGCCACGGTCGTTCGATCAGACACCTCTCCGCCAAGCATGGGCTGATGTTCGCACGGGGGCCGTCCATATCAGCCACACCGGGCCAGCACGTCGTGCCCTGCAGGTGACGACCGCACAGCGCATCCTCTTCGGTGCTCTGACGGTGTGGACGATCGTGATGATCAGATTTCTGCTGGAGGGGACTCGGTCGAACGAAGGCCATGCCTTGGCTGCCTTGGGCTCGGTGGCCCTGGCGGCAGGCATCGGACTGGTGACGGCTTCGGTGATCGCACCGACCATGGTGCGACGCTTCGGCCCCCAAGCCACCGCGGTCTGCGCGTTGAGCTGCGCCGGCGTCGGTTGCCTCGCGCCGGTCATTTCGCTTCGGCTCGGTTCGATGTTGGTTTCGTGGCTGGTTGCCGGAGCCGGCGCTCAGGTCCTCAAGATCACCGTTGACACCATGCTGCAGAGATCCTCACCAGACGACCTGAGGGGCCGGGTGTTCATCGCCTACGACCTGGTCTTCAACCTGTCCTTCGTGCTGGGTGTCACCGTCATAGCGGCCCTGTCGCTGTCGATGCTCGACGGAGCGTTGCTGCCGACGGCTCTGGCCGTTGGCTACGGCATGGCAGCACTGGTGACGCGTGCGTCTTCGGCAGATCACTGGGCGTCCTGATCACTGGCGTCAAAATCACTGGGCGACCTGATGCGTTGCCCACCATTTCTTCAGCACCGCGGTCGCCTCCTCTTCGCCAAGCGGCCCTCGGTCGAGCCGCTGCTCGAGCAAGAACTGGTAGGCCTCGCCCACGGCGCGGCCAGGGGGAATCTTCAGCACCGCCATGATCTGGTTGCCGTCGAGGTCTGGCCTGATCGCTGCAAGTTCCTCGGCTTCGGCGAGCACGCTGATCCGCTCTTCCAGTTGGTCATAGGCCCGCGATAGCAGGGCTGCTTTGCGACGGTTGCGGGTTGTGCAGTCGGCGCGGGTGAGCGCGTGCAGACGCGGTAGAAGGGGTCCTGCGTCCCGCACGTACCGACGCACCGCCGAGTCGGTCCACTCTCCTTCTGCATACCCGTGAAAACGCAGGTGCAGCTCGACCAGCACGGCGACGTCGTCGATCAGATCTTTCGGGTAGCGAAGCGCCTTCATGCGCTTGCGGGTCATCCGCGCACCGACCATCTCGTGGTGGTGGAAAGAGACACCACCTCCATCTTCGAAGCGACGAGTCGCTGGCTTGCCGATGTCGTGCAGCAGCGCCGCCAACCGCAGCGTCAGGTCAGGTCCGTCCGTCTCTAGATCCATGGCCTGCTCGACAACGGTCAAAGTGTGCTCGTAGACGTCCTTGTGTCGATGATGCTCGTCCACCTCCAGCTGCAGGGCGGGCAGCTCTGGGATGAACTCGTTCGCCAAGCCGGTCTCGACCAGAATCGCCAGACCGGCGCGCGGCCTGCTCGACAGCATCAGCTTGTTGAACTCGTCCCTTATCCGCTCGGACGAAACGATGGTCAGGCGTCCGGCCATTGCCGTCATTGCCGCGAGGACGTCCGGCGCAATAGCGAAGTCGAGCTGCGCTGCGAATCGCGCCGCCCGCAACATCCGAAGTGGATCGTCACCGAAGGAGTCCTCTGGACGTCCGGGAGTCGACAAGAGCGACGATGCGAGATCGTCAGCACCACCAAACGGATCGACGAACTCCAGGTTCGGCAGCCGAACTGCCATCGCATTCACGCTGAAGTCGCGCCGAGCCAGGTCACCCTCGAGTGTCGTTCCATATCGGACGTCGGGTTTGCGTGATTCCGAGGCGTACTGTTCGGTGCGGTAGGTCGTGATCTCACAAACGATCTGGCCGATGCGGCAGCCGATGGTGCCGAACTCTTTGCCGATCGCCCACAACGCCTCGACATGGCCGGTCAGAAGCCGCTCAACCTCGTCCGGGTGTGCGGAGGTCGCGAAGTCAAGGTCGTTGCCGAGGCGTCCCAGAAGCGCATCGCGTACCGAGCCGCCGACCAAACTGACCTCGTGCCCAGCGCCTGTGAACTGTTCACCCAGAGCCTTGACCACAGGGGAGACCCGCACCAGCTCAGCGATGGCGCGTTCGCGCGCAACTTGCGCAGCGGAGGAGGACACGACTGGCCAGCCTAACGCTCGGGCGGGATCCACCCACGACTCCGCTGGCTACCATCGCTGCATGACGTCCCCCCGTCGGCGTCCGGCGCGTGGCGTCCGGCGATGGACCAACCTGTCACTGGCGTTCATCGTGGCGGCGGTTCTCTCCGCGCCCTTGCTGGTGACCGGCGGTGCCGCAGCGGCTCCACTTCAAACCGAGCTTCGGCTGACGACCTTCAAACCCATCTCCGTCGACTATGGCAAGACAGTGCGAGTCTCCGGGACGTTCAAAACGAATCAGACCATCGACGATGTCGTGGTGCGTTTCGAGGTGGGTGGAAGCGCCTTTGTCTCGCGCAGCGCCATCACCGAGGCGGCCTCAGCTCCGCCCTACACGACTCCAGTCTTCGGGGCCCCCGAAGACGATCTGAAGAAGGTGCGGCACGGCGACACGGAGTCGTTCTCGATCAAGTTCCCTTCCAACGACCTGCCCTTCGACACTCCCGGCGTCTACCCGATGAAAGTGGTGGCACAGAACGCGAACACCGGTGCAACACTTGCTGCGGTTTCCAGTTTTCTGCCGTGGGCTCCTGACGGGGTCGGCATCGTTCCCAGTCGTTTGCTCATGATCTGGCCGGTGATCGGCGACGGCGACCTGGTGACCGGAGGAGCTGACGGCACTGTCGATCGCAACACCCTGCTGAACCAGACCATCTCAGGCATTGGTCGACTGGCGACCATCGTGTCCGCCGGTCAGCGAGCCCCAGCCACCTGGGTGGTCGATCCGGCAGTTCTCGACCAGGCTGCCGAGCTGGGCTCACCGGCAGCCCAGAGCTGGCTGGACGCCGTTGCCACGCACGCCCAACAGAAACAGATCGTGGCTCTGCCGTACGGAGACCCCGATGTGGCGGCGGTGGCAGCTGCTGACCGACCGGGGTTCCTGGTTCAGGGTGAAACCAAAGCTGACCGGGTCGTCGGTCGACTGCTGGACTCGACACCGCAGTCAGACTTCGCCTGGCCCGCGGACGGTGCCGGCGATGAAGACACCATCGCCACTGCCGGGCGAGCGGGCGACTCCTTCGTCTTGCTGGACGAAGAGAACGCCCCGTTGGTCACGACACTGACCTACACACCGTCCGGAAGGATCGCTTGGTCTGACCCAGACCTCGACGTGTTGCTCGCCGACGAGTCGGCGAGCGCGCTCATGTCGAGCCCCGCGAGCTCTGCCAGCGATGTG
>JBJMHG010000229.1:0-2697 GCA_045807485.1 Actinomycetes bacterium | reverse complement strand
CAGACTTGCGTGTTGGGCGGTGCGCCGAAAGACGTGGGACACCCGCAGAACATCTTGGTGGCGGTGTTCAGCTCGACGTGCACCTCGAGGCCCATCACAGGATCAAACGCCGCGATCGCGTCCTCGAAAGACAACAAGGGTTCTGTTTTCGTGGTCACGACACACCTCCACCCGCGAGGGCGGGCCGAAGGTCCAGCAACGGGCCGCCCCAGCGTTCGAGCAGCGCGGCCTCGAGTGCAGCTCCGACTCGGTAGACCCGCTCGTCGGCTTGAACCGGGGCCATGATCTGGACGCCGACCGGCAGCCCGTGGTCACCGAGCCCAGCCGGCAGGCTCATGGCCGGTCCGCCGTAGAGGCTGGACGGCAGCGTCGCCAGGTCTGCCTTGTACATGGCCACCGGGTCGTCGGCGCGCTCTCCGATCTCGAACGCAACGGTAGGTGTAGTGGGCGAGATGAGTACGTCGGCCTTGTCGTAGGCGGCTTCGAAGTCGCGGCGAATCAACGTGCGGACCTTCTGCGCCTGCCCGTAATACGCGTCGTAGTACCCAGCAGACAGTGCATAGGTGCCGAGCATGATCCGGCGTTTGACCTCCGCTCCAAAGCCGGCAGCCCGAGTCAGCGCCATGACCTGCTCGACTCCGTGCTGGCCGTCGTCGCCGGTCCGCAGGCCGTAACGCATCCCGTCGAACCTGGCCAAGTTGCTGGAGCACTCGCTGGGCGCGATCAAGTAGTAGGCCGGTAGCGCGTACTCAAAAGACGGGCACGAAACTTCCACGATCTCAGCGCCCATCGCGGTCAGCAGCTCTACGGTCTCGTCAAAGCGGGCCTGGACGCCGGGCTCGTACCCGTCTCCCTTCAGCTGCTTCACCACACCGACCCGCAGGCCGTCCACTCCGCCGAGCTCACCTCGTGCTGCTGCTGCAACCGGTGGCACCGGAGCATTGATCGACGTCGCGTCCATGACGTCGTGTCCGGCGATCACCTCGTGCAACAGCGCTGCGTCCAGCACCGATCGCGCAAACGGTCCGCCTTGGTCAAGGGACGACGAGAACGCGACCAAGCCATAGCGGGAGACACCGCCATACGTCGGCTTGACTCCAACGATCCCGGTGACGGCGGCGGGCTGACGGATGGAGCCACCGGTGTCTGTGCCAAGCGCAAGTGGGGCTTGGTGCGCAGCGACTGCGGCGCTCGATCCGCCGGAGGAGCCGCCGGGGATGCGACTGAGATCCCACGGGTTATGCGTCACGCCGTACGCAGAGTTCTCGGTCGACGAGCCCATCGCAAACTCGTCCATGTTCGTCTTACCGAGCACGACCACGTCGGCCGCCCGCAGTCTTTGGACGACCGTGGAGTCGTAAGGGGGGTACCAACCTTCGAGAATCTTCGAGCCACAGGTGGTTGGAGCGCCGCGCATCGTGAAGACATCCTTGAGTGCCAAAGGCACCCCGGCGAGCGCTCCCAGCGGCTCATCGGCAGCGCGCCTTTGGTCGATGGCGACGGCGTCCGAGATCACTCGCTCACGATCGACATGGAGAAAGGCATGGAGGTCGGAGTCGGTTGCGTCGATCTGATCGAGGTGAGCCACGGCCACGTCGCGGGCTGATACCTCACCACTCGCAACCGCGTCGGCGATCTGCACGGCGCTCCATCGCGTGAGGTCGCTCACGGCACTTCCTCGTCCAGGATGCGCGGTACCCGAAAGCGATCGTCTTCGGCAGCGGGAGCAGCAGCCAGCACCTCGGCGCGATCCAGGCTCGGGCTCACGACGTCCGGCCGGGAGACGTTGACCACCGGCACCGCATGGGTGGTCGGCGGGACGTCCTCGGCGGCTACCTCAGACACTCGAGCGACTGCGCCCAGGATCACTTCTAGCTGCTCGCCGAAGTGAGTCAGTTCTTCGTCGGTGAGATCGAGGCGGGACAGCCGCGCCAGGTGTGCGACGGTGTCGCGGTCGAACGCAGGCATCAGGCTCCAGGGCAGTGGCCGTGCAAGGACACGAGACGGGGTGCGGCTTGGCAGCACGGACATCTTATGGACGGTCCGCGTCCGAATGCTCAGCAGGTCAAGCCGATCCGCTGGCCTCCTCGGCGCCGCCCCGCAAGACTCGCAAGGCGCGCTGCTGGCTCGGATGCCGCAAGAGCCACGCGGTCGCGTTGTCCGCGTCCAGCGGTCGACTGACGTACCACCCCTGCACGGCATCGCATCCAAGCGTCTGCAGCAGGTCCCACACCTGTTCGGACTCCACCCCCTCGGCCACAGCCGTCATGCCGAGCCCGTGCGCCAGCTCGATGATCGAGGCGACGATCGTGACATCGCCTGGGTCAGCGGTGAGGCGCGAGACGAAGGAGCGATCGATCTTGATCTCCGAGATCGGAAGCCGCTTGAGCAAGACCATCGACGAGTAGCCGGTCCCGAAATCATCCAAGGACGCTGCGACACCGAGGCGTCGAAGGGCGTTAAGGGTGGCGTTCACTTCGCCGGAGTCTCTGGTCAGCACACGCTCGGTCAGCTCGAGGACCAGCATGGACGCCGGAAGGTCGTGCAGCTCAAGCGCCGTTGCGACCACCGCCACCAGGTCGCGGCCATGGAGGTCACGCATCGAGACATTGACCGCCACCGGGATCTCGAGTCCGGCCTGACGCCATCGCGCTGCCTGCGCCAGCGACTCGTTGATGACGTGTTCGGTCAGTGGCG
>JBJMHG010000228.1:0-13287 GCA_045807485.1 Actinomycetes bacterium | reverse complement strand
GAAGAACGAGCCGAAGGCACCGCTGTCCCAGCCTGTGCGCTCACCGCCAGAGGTGATGAGGCTGCCGATCGTCTTGCGAGTACGCACGGCCCACGTCGAAGGTCCCGTGATCACCGCCCCAATGGCCAGAAGCACACCGATCAAGAAGAAGACTCTGATCCCGTTCCGAAGGAACCTGATCAGCGTGTCGAACAGAACCGCTGCCGTCTCTGGGTTAGCTCCGCCATCCGTCGCGGCATTCAAATACCCCTCTCGCCCGACGGCGATGCCTACTCCAAGCAGCAGGGCCGCCCCAGCGACGATGACTCCGACGATCACCACTCCACGTCGGCGGTCACGCATCAGGAGAACTGCGCCGATGAAGCACAGCAGCGCGAGCAGCGGCAGCACGTAGGCGAGCACGTTGAGCAAGTGCAGCGTCGACTTCAGCTGCTGAATGGCACTGACGTCCCCTACTGGCAGCCGGATCTGCGCGGTGGTGGAAGGAATCTTGGCGGCTAGAGAAAATCCCTGGTCGGTCAGGGTCTGCTTGACCGAGTCGAGAACCGGACCAAGATCGAGGAACAGCTGACCGTTCTCAATGGTGAGAGCTGACGAGCCCTCACTGTTGACGTATGCCACCAAGGCGGTGGACGCCGTGCGGTTGATCTCTCGCCACAGAGTGTCGAACTGATCGGATTCCAGGGCCTTGACGATCAGACCTTGGGTAGTGGACTCGACTTGGTCCGCGATAGGACCAGCCGCGAAGTTCAGTCGAGGTGGCAAGTACTGCTGCAGCTCTGTTTGGACATCCACTCGCTCGAAGATGGCGTTGGTGATCCGCGTAGCAACCGAGTCAATGACTGCAGGCTCGTTAGACAACGGCGCGACGGTCTCGACGTAGCGGTCAGTGTCGAGAATTGTGTTACGCGACCACACTGCGATACCGGCGGTCGGGACGAGCAGGGCACCAAGCACGAACAGCACCACCACTGCCGTAGACCGAACCCAGTTGCCGCGACCGGTGCTGGCTCCGCTCTTCTTCAGCTCTTCATTCTCAGAACGTAGTTTCTCGATCTCCATGCGGGCCGCCTCCAGCTCTTGGTCGCGATCCTGTGTCACAACGACCCCATTTCAAGGTGATCTCACAAACTGCATTCCGGTCGAACCGTTACCTTCCACGGCCGGGACAGCATCTCGCGAAAACAGGTCTCCTGCACAGGACGCCACACGGGTCGCCCCCGACGGGGTGACGCTCGTCAAGTACGAGGCCAGCGGCGTCGAAACACCGTGAGTGACGATCCTGCCTGCCTCGAGGACGCCTACCATCGCCATTCGAGCCGCGGTGGTCGCCCTGGCGTTCAGCATCCCACTCGCTTTCGGCGTCTGGGACCGACTGCTGGGCCGGTTCGACGATCGCCCCACACCTACCGCCACGTCGGGGGAACGACTGATCCTCCCAACGCTGCGCGTTCCGTCCGACCCTTCGTACACGTTCACGGTGACCCAGCCCGGCTCGAGCAGCCCGGTGGCGTTCGATCCGTGCCGCCCGATCAAATATGTGGTTCGGCCGGCTGGCGCACCGCCAGACGGCGACGTTTTGCTGGCTGAGGCACTGAGCCGAATCACCGAGGCGACCGGTTTGGAGTTCGTCAATTCCGGAGCCACCGATGAGGCGCCGACACGTGGACGCCCGAACTACGAGCCCGACCGATACGGAGACCAGTGGGCTCCGGTTCTGATTGTGTGGAGCACACCGACCGAGTACGCGGGCCTGGCCGGCCCCGTGATCGGTGAGACGTCCACAACACCGGTCGACGTCGACGACGGCCACGAAGCACTGGTTTCGGGCCAGGTGGTACTCGACGCTCCCCAGATCAACGACGCCCTGAAGTACTCCGGCGGGCGTGCAATCGCGCTCGCGGTCATCTCGCACGAGCTAGGCCACCTGGTGGGACTCGGTCACGTGACGGACCGACGGCAGCTGATGTTCCCTAGTGCGCAACCCCTGGTGACCGACTTCGGCCCCGGCGATCTCACCGGGCTGGCCGCGCTTGGCAACGGCATCTGCTTCGACAGCCTGTAGTCACATGGCAAGGCAACACAGCCTGCCTCGCCGCGCCAGCCCGGGGGCCCAGCCCTAGCGCACCTAAGGTGACGGCCATGGTTACTCACGAGCGTCCCGGCCTCTCGCGCACTGTCGCGACGATCATTGCGACCGGCGGAGTAATCGGCGCCATGCTGGGCACCTCACCTGGTGTCGCCGCTGCCAACACTTCAGGCGTCACCGTTACGCCAGCACAGTCACTGGCCAAAGGACTGGTGGATCGGCTGGTTGGCGACGTTCCCGCACCGACTGACATCGCCTTCACCCCCAACGGCAGAGGTTTGGTCACCTCACGAGCCGGAACCCTTCGCATCATCCGAGACGACGCGGTGCTTGCACACCCAG
This sequence comes from Actinomycetes bacterium, assembly GCA_045807485.1. Lineage (GTDB taxonomy): Bacteria > Actinomycetota > Actinomycetes > JAHEKZ01 > JAHEKZ01 > JAHEKZ01. The sequence goes on along the minus strand of JBJMHG010000228.1, from coordinate 10,856 downwards.
CAGTTGATCTCAGCGGACGAACCTGCAGCAATGGTGAGCGGGGTCTGCTCGGCATCGCTGTCGACCCGAAGTTCCGCACCACGCACTGGATTTACCTCTTCTGGACCTTCGACAAGTCTGACTCGTGTGGCGAAGCACCGGCGGCAACGCCAGTCAACCGGGTTACGAGGTTCACCCTTGACGGAACAACAGTCGCGACGGGATCGGCCCAGCTCATCGTCGACAACATTCCCTCGCCAGCGTCGAACCACAACGCAGGAGACCTCGCATTTGGCGCCGACAACCGCTTGTACATCACCACCGGAGATGGAGGCTGTGAGATCGGCGTGCCGACGGACTGTGGTGAGCTGAACGACAACTCACGACGACTCGATATCCCGAACGGCAAGGTGCTCAGAGTCACGCGGGGCGGCGGTATCCCTGCCGATAACCCGTACGTAGGCGCCCTGGGCGCTCGACTCTGCGCGGCTCCCGGCGGTCCTGACGTCGGCAACGGCCCCTGCCTCGAGACGTTCGCGTCTGGGCTGCGCAACCCGTTCCGGATGGACATCGCGCCTGGAACCAGCACGCCGTGGGTCAACGACGTGGGCCAGTCCACCTGGGAAGAGATCGACCAGATCCAAGCCGGTGCTGACTACGGGTGGAACATCCGCGAGGGCTTCTGCGCCACCGGCTCCACCACCGACTGCACAACCACCACCTACGCCGACCCACAGTTTTCCTACGACCGGTCAACTGGGTGCCGCACGGTCACGGGCGCGGCGTTCGTACCAACGGGAACATGGTCGGGCAGGTTCGACGGTGACTACATCTTCGCCGACTTCGCCTGCAACTCGATCTGGCGGCTGCACGACGGCGGCGGACTGCTATCGGCCAAGCCACTGTCGCCAGCCGACGGTCCGGTCGCTCTCGCATTCGGTCCGAGCCCACGCGGTCGTGCGCTCTACTACCTCGAAAACGTAACCGGCGAGATCCACCGACTGAATCCACGGTGACCGCAGTGTCCACCGGCGGAGCGAGGTTCGAGGTTCATCTGCCTCACGAAGTCTCGTGGTCGGTCCGCGTGGGACCCGCAGACGGCTCCGACACCCTCTTCGATCACCAGCCGGACGCCGTGTGCGCGACCGCCAGCGTCGGAAAGATCCTCCTTCTCATCGCGGTGGCTGAAAGACTGGCTGACGGACAGCTGGACGCCACGCACCCAGTGAGCCGGCAAGGAGTCGAACCCGTTGCCGACTCAGGGCTGTGGCAGCACCTTCGACTCGACGAGCTCAGCGTCGTCGACGCCTGCTGCATGATCGGCGCGACCAGCGACAACCTCGCCACCAACATCCTTATCGACCTGGTCGGTCTCGACGCGGTGGCCAGGACCACGGAACAGCTCGGTCTTTCCGAAGTGTCACTGGACGACATCGTGCGTGACGTGCGGCGTCCCGAGCACCCCGTCGCGCTCTCAACCGGCAATGGGCGAGATCTGTACCGGCTCTGCTGTGAGCTGTCACGCCCGCAAACTCTGTCTCCCGCCGTCACCAATACCGTCATCGGGTGGCTTGCTCTCAACACCGATCTTTCAATGGTCGCCGGTTCATTTGGCCTTGACCCCTTGGCGCACGTCGAACCTGACCGTGGTGTGGTGCTCTGGAACAAGACCGGTACCAATGTCGGCGTCCGGTGTGATGTCGGAGTCGTCTCGCGCGGACACAGACGACTGGCCTACGCCGTGTTGGCGAACTGGACGCCGGCAGGCGAACGCGACGAGCTGCGAGATCAGGTGCTGCAGGCCATGCGCGCGATCGGCAAAGCCGCGAACGAGTGGCTCTTAGAGGCGTAGTCGTCCACCGCTCGGGTTGACGTAGCAGCTGATCTAGCTGCCCGCATCCCGTGCCTGCACGAATGCATCTACCGCTCGATCGATGTCTTCGTCGCTGTGTGCAGCCGAAACCTGCACCCGGATGCGAGCTTGACCGTGGGGAACCACCGGAAACGAGAAGGCGACGGCGTACACGCCGGACTGCCAAAGGCGCTCCGCTACCTCACTCGCAGCCTTGGCGTCGCCGAACATCACCGGGATGATGGCGTGCTCACCTGGGAGCAGGTCAAATCCGGCGGCAGCCATGCCACTGCGGAACCGTCTGGCGTTGCGCTCGAGCTGCTCGCGTAGGTCACCGGACTGCTCAAGCAGCTCGAGCACTGCCAACGAGGCGCCCACAACAGCAGGTGCCACCGAGTTTGAGAACAGATAGGGCCGGGCGCGCTGCTTGAGAATCTGCACGATTTCGCTCCGTGCAGCGACATACCCTCCGCTGGCACCACCAAGGGCCTTGCCGAGAGTCCCTGTGAGGATGTCCACCCGAGCTTCTACACCGAATCGCGCGGGTGTGCCACGACCACCCTCACCGACGAACCCGACGGCGTGCGAGTCGTCGACCATCACGAGCGCCTCGTACCGGTCTGCCAGCGCGCAGATCTCGTCCAACGGGGCGTAGTAGCCATCCATCGAGAACACGCCGTCCGTGACGATCAGCCGATACCGGGAATCGGACGCCTCTTCGAGTCGCGCCTCGAGCTCTTTCATGTCGCGGTTGGCATACCGGTACCGCTTGGCCTTACAGAGTCGGACGCCATCGATGATGCTCGCGTGATTGAGGGCATCGGAGATGATCGCGTCCTGTTCGTCAAGAAACGCCTCGAAGACTCCACCGTTCGCGTCGAAGCATGAAGGAAACAGAATCGCATCCTCTTGTCGTAACCACGACGAGAGGCGTTGCTCGAGCTCTCGGTGAATGTCTTGGGTGCCACAGATGAAGCGAACGGACGCCATGCCGAACCCCCGTTCCTGCAAGGTTCGTGATGCGGCCTCGACAACCCGCGGGTCGTCAGCTAGGCCGAGATAGTTGTTGGCGCAGAGATTGAGAATCTCGCGGCCCTCGGCGTCGCGTACATGGGTGCCCTGCGGACTGGCCAAAAGACGCTCCGGCTTGTAAACGCCGGTCTCACGCATGTCATCGACGCGTCCAGCTAAATCGGCGCGCAAGTTCTCCAACAACTCAGACCTCCGACCAGTCGAGCAAGACCTTCCCGCACTGACCACTGACGGCCGTGTCGAAGGCTTCGTCGAACTTGTAATACGGGAACCGGTGTGTGATGACCGGTGAGATATCGAGTCCGGCCGCGACCAGTACCGACATCGCGTACCACGTCTCGAACATCTCACGGCCATAAATACCCTTGATGGTGAGCATGGACGTGATGGTCTTCATCCAGTCGAACGGTGCTTCGTCGCTGCTGGGTAGCCCGAGCAGCGCAATGCGACCCCCATTCGCCATGGTGTCGAGCATGCCGGCGAGCGCTCGAGGTGAGCCGGACATCTCGAGCCCGACGTCCCAGCCCTCTTTCATGTCAAGCTCATCCATCACATCGCGTAGTTCACGTTGGGTCGGGTCGACCGCCATGGTCACGCCGGTGCTTCGCGCCAGTTCGAGTCGATACTCGCTCAGGTCTGTCACGACGACGTGGCGTGCGCCGGCATGGCGCGCCACCGCGGCAGCCATGATGCCAATGGGGCCAGCGCCGGTGACAAGCACATCCTCACCAAGCACGGGGAACGCCAACGCTGAATGAACGGCGTTGCCGAACGGGTCGAAGATGGCGGCGACCTCGATATCCAGCTCAGGCGGGTGCCGCCACACGTTGCTGGCCGGTACAGCGATGAACTCAGCAAAGCCGCCGTCGCGATGAACGCCCACTCCCTTGGTGTTCGGGCAGAGCTGGCGGCGTCCGGCAAGGCAGTTACGACAGCGACCGCAGACCAGGTGACCTTCAACGCTGACCAAGTCACCTTCAGCGACGGTGTCGACGCCAGGACCAACGGCTGCTACGTGACCGGCAATCTCGTGCCCGAGCACGACGGGCGGCGTCACCATCGACCTGACCGAAGGGTCCCACGACCGGATGTGCAGGTCGGTGCCACAGATGCCGGTGCGAGACACCTTGATCAGCACTTGACCCCACTGCACCTCAGGCTCAGGAACGTCGACCAGGTCGAGTCCCGGCTCTGCGGCGCGCTTCACCAACGCCTTCATGGCTCCTCCGTCAATTGTTGTCGCCGAACCCCAGCCAGCAGACGGCACCCGGCGCGCTCGTGCCCAGACCGGGTCAAGCGTGCCGAGATGACGCCCCGAAGGTCGCGCGAACGGCAGAGCGTACCTGCTCGTGGGGCCATACCCATGCCCCAATCACCACAATGGTCATTCCCACCGCACCGGCCAACACCACAGCAGCCGCTGGGCTCGTGTGCTGGGCTACAGCACCCATGCCGATGAGGCCGGCGATCGCCATGGCGTTGAATCCCCCGCCGGCAACTCCGAAGACCCTTCCTCTGCGGTGCTCTGGCGTCAACTGCATGGACAACGCCATCAGCGTGACGACGTAGCCCTGGGCAAGGCCGTTGAACGCCCACAGCACCGTGGCAACCGCCACTGGCGGCTCGCTCGCGGTGGCGAGCAGGGGAACCATGGAGGCGATGGCCAGCGGAAAGATCAGCCTGACCTGCCGCTGCATCGGCAGACGCGCGACGAGCAGCGAGCCGATGGCGGCCCCAGCAGGGGTCGCTGCCAAAAGCACGGTGGCTGCCCAGGTCGGCGCACCAGCGCCCGTGGCATACGGCAGGGCGACCGCATCGGTGGCCACCAGAAGGGCAGCCGACGCCCACAAGAGGAAGACCACTCCGCGCAGAGCCCTGGTACGAACAATCGTGCTCAGTCCAGATTTCATGTCGCGCAACATGCGCGCTGCACTCGTGCCCGGATCAGCTGCAGAAGGCCTGGGAACGACAAATGCCAGCACGATCAGATACGAGATCAGAAAGGTCAGGGCGTCGAACAGCAGTACCCACGTGGCACTGGTGATGCCCAAGGCGACGCCAGCGAGGACAAAACCAACCACTTGGATGGCTTGCTCGAAGGTGCTGCCGAGCCCCACGACGGCTTGGTATTCAATCGGCGACCGGGCGGCGTCGGGAAGCAGTGACGAGCGCGCGGACAACGCTGGTGCGCTGAAGGTCTCGGCGACCAATAACAAGATGACCGCGGCAAACCCTGCGTCCCAAGCCACCGCAAGTGCGAGCGCCGTGACGATCATCGCCCGGATGAGGTCGGTCCACAGCATCACCGCGCGACGCGGAAAGCGGTCAGCCAGCGACCCGAGAAGTGCGAACCCAAAGGTGCTTGGTAGGTACGAGACTGCCAGCACCGACGCGGCGAGGAGCGCATTGCCATCGCTTCGATCAAGTACATAGAGCGCAAGTACCACCCGGGCAAGCTGGTCACCGATCCCCGAGAGCACGCGTGCAGAGAGCAGCGCCACGAGTTCGGTGTTGCCCAGCACGGCGCGATACTGCGCAGCTCCCGACGCGTGCTGGTCACTCACCCGTAGAACACCTCTTCAACGACGGCGCGGGCACGGCGCGACACCCGCCGGTAGTCCTCGACTAGATCGCCGGCGCGTCCGGGGCCATACCCCAGGACTCCCGCCACCAGTCGAAGGTCTGCGCTGTCGCGGGGAAGACTGTCCGACGGTCGTCCCTTTGCCACCATGATGGCGTCGCGGATAGCGGTGGCGAGCAGCCACGCCGCGCGTAGCGTTTCGGCGTCCCCATGTTCGATCACGCCGAGAGTGTCCGCGGCGACCAATGCATCGAGCGTTGACGTCGTCTGCAGACTGCGATGAGTCGAACCGTGCTGCATCTGAAGCAGCTGTACCGTCCACTCGACATCGGCAAGGCCGCCAGGTCCCAGCTTGGTGTGCAGGGCGGGGTCTGCTCCCCGAGGCAGGCGTTCTGCCTCGACTCGCGCTTTCACCCTTTTGATCTCGCTCACCTGTCCCTCGGTGAGCCCTCCCGCTGGCCATCGCAGTTGGTCGATGAGCGTGGCGAATGACGCTCCAAGCGCGCGGTCACCTGCGATCGGCGTTGCGCGGAGCAAGGCCTGGCTCTCCCAGGTGAGCGACCAGCGTTCGTAGTAGGCGCGGTAAGAAGCCAGGCTGCGAGCAAGAGGTCCGCTTCGACCCTCGGGGCGCAGATCTGCGTCCAGTTCGATGGCAGGCTCGGCAGCCGGTGCGGTGAGCAGTCGCCGAAGCTCCGTCGACACGGTGATGGCGTACCGCGAAGCCGTCTGGTCGTCGAAGCCCGGTTTCGGGTCATGGACGAAAAGCACGTCTAGGTCACTACCGAGCCCGAGTTCCCTTCCACCGAAACGTCCCATGGCAATGACTGCGAAACGACTAGGCGCCTCACCGGGTTCGGAGGATCGGGCGATGACGACGTCGACCATGGTGGCGAGCGCAGCTTCGGCGACCGCCGACAGCGCTGGGCCCGACTGCTCCGGTCCGATGGTCTTGAGGACCTCAGCTGAGCTGATTCGAAACAGCTCGCGCCGTCTGATCGCTCGCACCGCGTTGGCGGCCGCTTCCATCGACTCCGCTCGACCCGCTGTCGCCGACATCTCCCCGAGCAGCTCGGCGACCGTTCGTGGACGCAGCGCGTCGTCGTCGGTCAGTAGCGTCACTGCATCGGGTGAGCGCAGAAGCAGATCGGTTGCGAAGCGACTCGAGGCCAAGATCCGTGCCAGCCGCTCCGCCGTCGCTCCCGCATCACGCAAGAGCGCGAGGTACCAATGGGTGCTGCCCAGCGCCTCGCTCACCCGTCGGAAGCCGAGCAGCCCCGCGTCAGGATCGGGGGCATCTGCGAACCAGCCCAGCATGACCGGCAACAACGTTCTCTGGATCGCGGCACGACGGCTGACGCCCGAGGTGAGCGCCTCGATGTGACGCAAGGCGTTCTTCGGATCGGCGTATCCCAGTGCTTCGATCCGGGATTGAGCCGCTTCAGGGGTCAGACGAGCCTCGCCTGCGTCCAGCCTCGCGACGGCTTGAAGCAGCGGACGGTAGAAGAGCTTCTCGTGCAGTCTTCGAGCCTCGATCGCGTGACGTCGCCACTCTGCCGTCAGCTGATCTGCAGCGTCTCCCGTCAGCCCGATGGACCGCCCAAGCACTCGTAAGGCGACCGGGTCATCGGGCATGAGGTGTGTGCGACGAAGGCGGCGCAGCTGGAGCCGGTGCTCGAGCGTCCGGAGGAACTTGTACGCGTCGCTCATCGATGTCGCGTCATCTCGCCCGACATAGCCGCCGGACGCCAGCGCGGCGAGGGCGTCCAACGTGTTGCCACTTCGTAGAGACGTGTCAGTGCGACCGTGCACCAGTTGCAACAGCTGCACCGCGAACTCGATGTCTCGAAGTCCTCCCGGCCCTAGCTTCAGCTCACGGTCACCAGCACCTCGTGAGACCTGCGCTTCAACCCGCCGCCGCATCTGTTGCACGTCGATGACGAATCCGTCCCGGCCAGCGGCTTCCCACACCAGCGGTTCGACAGCCGTGAGGTATCTGATGCCGAGCTCGCGGTCACCGGCCACCGCACGAGCCTTCAGCAGCGCCTGAAACTCCCAGGTCTTGGCCCATCGCTGGTAGTAGGCGACATGGCTGGACAGCGTTCTCGTCAACGCACCAGACCTGCCCTCTGGCCGCAACCCCGCGTCGACCTCCCACAGCGCCCCCTCAGCTGTCACCGTCGAGCAAGCGCGAGCGGTCGCAGAGGCCAAGCGGTCGCCGATCCGCGTCGCGGCGAGGTCGTCAATGCCGTCAGATGACTCCACCACGTAGATGACATCCACATCGCTGATGTAGTTCAGCTCGTGGCCACCGCACTTTCCCATGCCGATGATCGAGAACTTGACCAACTCGGCTTCGTCCCCGACCTCGGTGCGCGCGATCGCCAACGCCGCTTCCAGCGCTCCCGACGCCAGGTCGGCGAGCTCGGCGGCGATATCCATCACGTCGGGCGCCGCCGTGAGATCGCGCGCGGCTACCTTCAGCACAGCCCGGCGGTACGCCACCCGAAGTGCGTCATACGCAGTTGTATGACCCACGGACGCCCGCGGCGCTGCAGCAGCTGGATCAGCCCCCACGGCGACGAGCAGGTCGTCACGGAGGGATTGCGCCGTGGGGCGCACTCTGGTGAGCAGTTGATCGGCAAGAAGCTCGGTGTCGCCGGGTCGACGAACAAGGTGATCGGTCATGGCGCTGCTCGCGCCCAAGACTGCCAGCACGCGATGTGCAAAGTCGGTGTCAGAAGCCAGGCCCGCCGTCAGAGCCGAGGCATCGGACGCCGAGTCGAGCACCCGCGACAGGCCCCCCAAAGCGGCGTCGGGGTCTGGTGCTTCGCTCACCACGTCGAGCAGCGACTCATCAAGCGAGGGAAAGGCGTCGGACAGCTTCAACCACGTGTCGAGCGCCGACGAGGCGTTGGTGAACCCGAGTCGGGACAGACGTCCCACCGACAGCCCAGCCGATCTCGCCACGCGGCCCACGGTAGCGAGAACTGCGTTGCGATCAGCGCCCGTGGCGACTACAAGGCCGGTAGATACCGCTCGAGCTCAAACGCGGTGACCTGACTGCGGTAGTCATTCCACTCAGCACGCTTGTTTCTGAGGAAGAAGTCGAACACCTGCTCACCGAGGGTCTCGGCGACCAGTTCGCTGCGCTCCATGACGGCAATGGCCTCAGCAAGGTTCTGAGGAAGAGGTTCGATACCCATCGCGCGTCGTTCTGCCTCTGTAAGCGTCCACACGTCGTCCTCGGCCCCAGTTGGCAGCTCGTAGTTCTCTTCGACGCCTTTGAGGCCCGCCGCGAGCAGAACGGCGAATGCCAGGTATGGGTTGCATGCCGAGTCGAGTGTGCGCACCTCGATCCGGGTGCTTTGACCCTTCTGCGGCTTGTACATCGGCACCCGCACCATCGCGGAGCGGTTGTTGTGCCCCCAACACACGTAGGCCGGCGCCTCACCGCCGCCGTAGAGCCGCTTGTACGAGTTCACCCACTGGTTGGTGACGGCGGTGATCTCTGGTGCGTGGTGCAGCAGCCCCGCGATGAATCCGCGGCCGACCTTGGACAGCTGGTACTCCGCCCCTGGCTCGAAGAAGGCGTTGCGGTCACCTTCGAAAAGCGACAGGTGCGTGTGCATTCCCGAGCCGGGATGCTCTGCGATCGGCTTGGGCATGAACGACGCGAACAACCCCTGCGAGAGCGCCACCTCTTTGATCACGGTGCGAAAGGTCATCAAGTTGTCGGCCGTGCTCAGCGCATCGGCGTAGCGCAGGTCGATCTCTTGCTGGCCTGGCGCCCCTTCGTGGTGGCTGAACTCGACCGAGATCCCCATGGCCTCGAGCATGGTGATGGCGTCTCGTCGAAAATCCTGCCCGACAGAGGTGGGCGTGTGATCGAAGTAACCACCGTTGTCAATCGGCTTCGGCCGCTGCCCAGGCGCCGGCAGTTCTTCGAACAAGAAGAACTCGATCTCAGGATGCGTGTAGAACGTAAACCCCATGTCGGCCGCCCGACTGAGCGATCGCTTCAGCACGTACCGCGGGTCAGCGTAGGACGGAGATCCATCGGGCATCTGAATGTCGCAGAACATGCGCGCGACACCGGGTGCTCCACGCCACGGTAGAACCGTGAACGTCGTCGGGTCGGGTTTGACGAGCATGTCTGACTCAGACACGCGGGCAAACCCCTCGATCGCCGAGCCGTCGAACCCGATGCCTTCGGCGAACGCCGCCTCGAGCTCAGCGGGTGCGACAGCAACTGACTTGAGATATCCCAGGACGTCGGTGAACCAAAGTCTGATGAACCGGATGTCACGCTCTTCGGTCGTGCGAAGAACGAACTCCTGCTGCTTGTCCATGGGCACCATGGTGGCCGGGCCGTGTTTCGACGACGTTACGCGGCTGCGAGCTGCTCTCGAGTGGATCGGGTGACCCTGTGTTCGGCGACGAAGGACAGAAAGGGAATGGTTCCGGCCAGCGCCACCAGAATCCCCCGCCGCCAGGGCCAGCGCATTCGACTGGCCAGGTCAACAACAGTGACCAGATAGACCATGTATACGAAGCCGTGGATACGCGGCACCAGGTTCAGCACGGTGTCGATGTCGAGCACGTAGCGCAAGAACATGTTGAGACATAGAAGCAGGAGACCGATACCTGCTGCCCATGCCATGACTCGATATCTGGTCAGTGCCCCATGAACGGCCTTGGCAGGATCTTCCGAAGTCACCCTGAACCCTTCTCGTCGGACGCCTGATCGACCGCGTCACTGGTCGGATCCATCCTGCCCCTCTGGCAACAGTGGTCGCGCCCCTGGTGTCACCGCTCGCCGGTCTTCCAGCTCGACCCGCACCATCCGGACGAACCAGAAGATCGCGAACAGCCCGAACAACCACCACTGGATGGCGTACGCAGTGTTCTGCCAGTCGGTGTTAACGCTGACTCGCTCTGGGGCTGTCACCGCTACCAGAGGCGCCTCGGCGGATGGACGGTCCTGGATGACGAACCCCTGATAGAGCGGCGGACGCCATAGCGAAAGCAACTCCGGGCTCGACATGATCTCGACCTGGCCATTCGGAAGTGGATCGCGTTCAGGGTCGCGCAGGGTGTCTGGCTCGGTGGGTTCAAGCCATCCCTCGATCCGCTGCACGCCTTCTGGGGGAGTGGGCGCAGGCTCGCCCGACGGCAGCCAGCCCCGGACCACAGGAATGACGGCTGACTCGGTGTCGGACGACCCGTTGACGGTCATCGCCGTGGCGACCCACGAACCGACCTGCCCATCGTTCACTCGACCGACCACTTCGACCTGCCTGGTCGGGTCGAACGTGCCACGCACCAAGACCCGTCGACCTGCCTGATCAGGACTCACCGGCTGTCCAACGCTGTGCACCTCGACCAATGACGCGGTCCCTGACGGTGGCGTTC
>JBJMHG010000227.1:0-4950 GCA_045807485.1 Actinomycetes bacterium | reverse complement strand
AATCTCACCGACGTCCACCTGGTGACCGCCGACCAGCTGAACACCTACGACGTTCTCGTCAGCGACGACATCGTCTTCACCGAAGCCGCGCTCAATGCCCTGCTCGAAGGCCCGGTGCGCGGCAAGTCGGCGAAGGCCGTCGCCAGCTCCGCCGAGCTCACCGGTGCCAGCAACGAAGCCGGCGTCGAGGCCACCACCGATACCGGCACCGACACCGCGACCAACAGTGACGAGGAGGCCAGCGCATGACCGCCGCAGCCGTCCAGAAAGACCCGCGCGAGGTGCTGCTCAAGCCGGTGATCTCAGAGAAAAGCTACGGCTTGCTCGACGAGAACAAGTACACCTTTGAGGTGCACCCAGACGCCAACAAGACCGAAATCAAGATTGCGGTCGAGAAGGTTTTCAACGTCACCGTCACCAGCGTCAACACTCTCAACCGTCAAGGAAAGCGTCGTCGCACCCGCCAGGGCTGGGGCGCGCGCAAAGACACCAAGCGAGCCATTGTCAGCGTCGCCCCCGGCGACCGGATCGATATCTTCGGCGGTCCGGTCTCCTGACCGGCATAACACCAGGTAAGGACTGACTCAAGCCATGGGAATTCGTAAGTACAAGCCAACGACGCCGGGGCGTCGTGGCTCGAGCGTGGCCGACTTCGTCGAGGTCACGCGCTCTGAGCCTGAGAAGTCCCTGGTGCGTCCGCTCCCCAAGAAGGGCGGCCGCAACGCGTCAGGTCGCATCACCTCACGTCACCACGGCGGCGGCCACAAGCGTGCCTACCGCGTGATCGATTTTCGTCGCGCCGACAAAGACGGCGTACCTGCGAAGGTCGCTCACATCGAGTACGACCCGAACCGCACCGCACGGATCGCGTTGCTCCACTACGCCGACGGCGAGAAGCGCTACATCTTGGCGCCGAACCGCCTGAAGCAGGGCGACTCGGTCGAGAACGGGCCATCGGCCGACATCAAACCCGGCAACTCGCTGCCATTGCGCAACATCCCAGTGGGAACCGTCGTGCACGCAGTCGAGCTGCGACCAGGTGGCGGAGCAAAGCTTGCCCGCTCGGCCGGCTCGAGCATCCAGCTCGTCGCCAAGGAAGGCGCCTACGCCCAGCTGCGGTTGCCGTCAGGGGAGATCCGCAACGTCGACGTACGCGCTCGCGCAACGGTCGGCGAGGTGGGTAACGCTGAGCAGTCCAACATCAACTGGGGCAAGGCCGGCCGCATGCGCTGGCCGGGCAAGCGCCCAACCGTCCGAGGCGTGGCCATGAACCCGATCGACCACCCGCACGGTGGTGGTGAGGGCAAGACCTCCGGTGGACGCCATCCGGTGTCGCCATGGGGCCAGGCCGAAGGCCGTACCCGCAAAAAGGGCAAGGCCAGCGACAAATACATCGTCCGCCGCCGCAAGAACAAGAAGCGCTAGGAGTTCGCACCGATGCCGCGCAGCCTCAAAAAGGGTCCCTTCGTGGACGACCACCTGACCAAGAAGGTGGACGCCCAGAACGACGCCGGTACCCGCAACGTGATCAAGACGTGGTCACGTCGCTCCATGATCGTGCCCTCGATGATCGGCCACACGATCGCCGTGCACGACGGCCGTAAGCACGTGCCGGTCTTCATCACTGACGCGATGGTCGGGCACAAGCTCGGCGAGTTCGCACCAACCCGCACATTCCGCGGCCACGAGAAGGACGACCGGAAGGCCCGGCGCCGCTAGTCGGCGCCGATCCCGCCGAGCGACCCGAGCCAGACGAGAACGAGAGACGAAGGACACCTGATGGATGCCACTGCCCGCAGCAGCGCGCGGTACGCGCGCGTCACGCCGCAGAAGGCGCGACGCATGGTTGACCTGATCCGTGGGTTGCCAGCGTCTGAGGCTCAGACTGTGCTGCGCTTCTCGCCACAGGCTGCCAGCGAGACCGTCGGCAAGGTGCTCGACTCCGCGATTGCGAACGCCGAACACAACCACGGCATGAGCCCAGACACCCTCGTGGTCACCGAGGCCTATGTCGACGAAGGTCCGACTCTCAAGCGTTTCCGTCCACGTGCACAAGGCCGCGCATACCGCATCCGCAAGCGCACCAGTCACATCACCGTCGTCGTGTCTGAGGACGCGGCGCCCGCCGGAAAGAAGGGCTGACCGTGGGTCAGAAGGTCAACCCGCATGGGTTCCGTCTCGGCATCACCAGCGAGTACACGTCGAGGTGGTACGCCGACAAGGGCTACAAGGACTACATCAAAGAGGATGTGGCGATCCGTCGCATGCTCTCCAAGGGCATGGAACGAGCCGGCATCAGCCGGGTCGACATCGAGCGCACTCGCGACCGCGTCCGAGTCGACATCCACACCGCTCGTCCTGGCATCGTGATCGGACGTCGCGGCGCCGAGGCCGACCGCATTCGTGGCGACCTGGAGAAGCTCACCGGCAAGCAGGTGCAGCTGAACATCCTCGAGGTGAAGAACCCCGAGATCGATGCACAGCTGGTCGCTCAAGGCGTCGCCGAGCAGTTGTCGAGTCGGGTCTCTTTCCGTCGTGCGATGCGTAAGGCGATCCAGAGTGCGATGAAGGCCGGCGCCAAGGGAATCCGGGTACAGGTCGGTGGACGCCTCGGTGGCGCCGAGATGTCTCGCACCGAGTTCTACCGCGAGGGTCGCGTGCCCTTGCACACGCTCCGCGCTGACATCGACTACGGCTTTTACGAGGCCCGCACGACCTTCGGTCGAATCGGCGTGAAGGTCTGGATCTACAAGGGCGACGTCACCGGCAGCCGCGCTGAGCGTGAGGCAGCGGCTGCTGCTGCGCGGATCGGCCAGCGAGGCGCTCGCCCCGCTCGCGGCACCCGACCGGCCGCAGCACCACGTGGTCGTGAGGCCGGGCCGGGCACCGACGCTCCGACCTCTGCTGGTGAGCCGTCAGCGGTCGAGCCGCCCGCGGTGGAGGCGCCAGCCCCAGAGCCTGCCGCACCAGAGGCGGCAGCCAGCGACGCAGCGGTCGAAGCGACGACTCCAGAGCCGGCCGCTACAGCACCTGACACAGGCGAAACCACCGACCAGACGACGACGGAGGCCTAGGCCATGCTGATTCCGCGGCGGGTCAAGCACCGCAAGCAGCACCACCCCTCGCGTCGAGGTGTGGCCAAGGGCGGCACCAAGGTGACGTTCGGTGAGTTTGGAATCCAGGCGATGGAGCCCGGCTACATCACCAACCGCCAGATCGAGGCTGCTCGTATCGCCATCACCCGCGCTATCAAGCGTGGTGGAAAGGTCTGGATCAACATCTACCCCGACCGACCACTGACCAAGAAGCCCGCTGAGACTCGCATGGGTTCCGGTAAGGGTTCACCTGAGTGGTGGATCGCCAACGTCAAGCCCGGACGCGTGATGTTCGAACTGTCCGGCGTCTCTGAGCCACTGGCCCGTGAGGCCATGCAGCGAGCGCAGCACAAGCTGCCGATCAAGACCCGCTTCGTCAAGCGTGAGGCAGGTGAGCTCTGATGCCAGTCGGCACCGCAGCAACTGAGTACCGCAGCCTCGAGACCGAAGAACTGGTCGAGAAGCTAAAAGAGGCCAAGGAGGAGCTCTTCAACCTCCGCTTTCAGGCCGCGACCGGCCAGCTAGAGAACCACGGCCGTCTTCAGGCGGTTCGTAAAGACATTGCCCGCCTCTACACCGTGCTGCGTGAGCGTGAGCTCGGCATCACTGAGGTCGAGGCACCGGAGGGTGCAGCATGAGTGAGAAGGCGAGCATGAGAGAGCGTTCCGCACGCAAGGTCCGCGAAGGCCTCGTGGTGAGCGACAAGATGGACAAAACCGTGGTCGTGGCTGTCGAGGACCGCGTCAAGCACCCGCTCTACGGCAAGGTCGTGCGACGCACCAACAACCTCAAGGCGCACGACGAGGGCAACTCCGCTGGCGTGGGCGATCGCGTCCTGCTGATGGAGACCCGTCCGCTGAGCAGGTCGAAGCGCTGGCGGCTGGTCGAGATCCTCGAGAAGGCCAAGTAGGCCAGGTATGAGTAGGTCGGGCATGGCGGAATTGGTTAGGGAGCTGACGTGATCCAGCAGGAGTCGCGACTTAAGGTCGCCGACAACACCGGTGCCAAGGAGATCTTGTGCATCCGTGTTCTCGGCGGATCCGGTCGACGCTACGCCGGAATCGGCGACATCATCGTGGCCACGGTCAAGGACGCCATCCCTGGCGGCAACGTCAAGAAGGGCGAGGTCGTCAAGGCCGTCGTCGTTCGCACCGCCAAGGAGCGTCGTCGTCCCGACGGTTCTTACATCAAGTTCGACGAGAACGCCGCAGTCATCATCAGGGACGGCGGCGACCCTCGCGGCACCCGCATCTTCGGGCCGGTAGGTCGCGAGCTTCGCGACAAGCGGTTCATGCGGATCATCTCGCTCGCACCGGAGGTGCTCTAGTCATGCACGTGAAGAAGGGCGACACCGTGATGGTCGTCGCAGGCAAAGACAAGGGTGCAATCGGCAAGGTCATCGCCGTGTACCCGACCCAAGACCGCGTCATGGTCGAGGGCGTCAACCTGGTCAAGAAGCACACCAAAATCGGCCAGACCAACCGAGGCGCCAAGACCGGTGGGATCACCACGCAAGAGGCGTCGATCCACGTCTCCAACGTGCAGCCGGTGGTGAAGGTCGACGGGAAAGACGTGCCAACCCGCGTCGGCTATCGCGTGTCCGATGACGGTCACAAAGTCCGGATCGCCAAGCGTACGAACGAGGAACTCTGACATGAGCACCGTCGAAGCACCTGCCGTGCCGCGACTCAAGCAGCGGTATCGCGACGAGATCGTCGCGTCGCTACGCGAGGAGTTCGGCTACGCCAACGTCATGCAGATCCCGGGCGTGACCAAGGTCAAGGTCAACATGGGCGTCGGTGACGCCGCCCGCGACTCGAAGCTCATCGAGGGCGCGGTGCGCGATCTGACGACC
>JBJMHG010000226.1:0-12924 GCA_045807485.1 Actinomycetes bacterium | reverse complement strand
CCGACTCGGGACGTCGGCGCGATTGGGGCCGCAGATGGAAACGGGGAGGCCCGAAGCGACTTGCATCCGGGCCCTGCCCCCGCGGCGGGTCCGAACACATTGGGAGGCCTGAGCACGGTGCATCAGGACACCGCCGCTGCGCTCGAAAGTGCGAAGGGCATGTTGCGCACCGAGGTCGGACGTCAGACCGGCATCCGGCACACGCCGTCGCTGACGTTCATTGCTGACGCGATCCCTGAGACCGCGCGGCATATCGACGACCTGCTACGACAGGCCCATCATGCCGATGAGCAGGTGCACGAGCGTGCAGCGTCGGCGAAGTACGCAGGTGACCCCGATCCCTACCGACACGACGATGAGCTAGAACTGGACGACGTCGACGTCCATCAGGCCGAAGAGAGCGGTTCCGGCAACGCCACGACGGGGTCTGCGGTCCAGGACCCAACCGCGTGAGTCCAATCGCGGCGTCCGACTGGAACCGCGTCGTCGACGCGATTACCTCGGCTGAGTCTCTCCTGCTGTTGGGGCACGTGAGTCCCGATGGTGACGCCTTGGGCTCGGCCCTGGGTGCCGGCCTTGCCGTGGCCGCGATGCCAGGGGATCGCCGGGTACAGGTGTCGTTCGGCGACGATCCCTTCGTGGTGCCAGCGAACCTTGCCTGGATGCCCGGGCAGCATTTGCTCGTTCCTCCGTCTGAAGTGGTGCCTGCGCCTGACCTGGTGCTGACCTTCGACGCCAGCAGCATCGACCGGCTCGGACTGCTGCGCCAGGTCGCCGAGCAGGCACCGTTGCTGGTCGCTGTCGACCACCACGCCAGCTACTCCGGTTTCGGAACCGTTTCGCTGGTCGACGTGGCAGCCCCCGCAACTGCTGTCGTGGCGCGAGAGCTGGTTCGACGGCTCGATGTGCCGCTTGACTCCGACATGGCGGCGTGCTTGTACACCGGACTGATCACCGACACCGGTTCGTTCCGCTATGCAGGAACGACGCCAAGCACTCACGCTCTTGCAGGTGAGTTGCTCGAGACCGGGATCGCCTTCGACGAGATCGCTCGCGCGGTGTTCGACGCCGTGCCGTTCGGTTACCTCGGCATGCTCGGAAAGGCCCTTGAGCGGAGTCGGCTCGAGGGCAGCGCAGCGTCCGCCCATGGCTTGGTGTGGACGGTCGTCTACGCCGAGGACCGCCACGATCATCAGCTGCCCTTCGACTTGGTCGAGCCGGTCATCGATGTCGTTCGCAAGGCGTCCGAGGCCGAGGTGGCGATGGTCGTGAAAGAGGACGATGTCGGTGACCTTCGGGTGTCGCTCAGGTCCAAGGGCCTCGTCGACGTGAGTCGGATCGCCATCGCTCTCGGAGGAGGAGGCCACCGCTATGCGGCCGGCTTCACGGCGTCATCGCGCGTCCTCAACGACGTGGTCGCCTCGGTCCGACGCGCCCTGGACGCGCCGGAGGCGCTCGTGAGCACGGGGACCTGAGCGACCAATGTCCGTCGAGCGTGAAGGACGGCGCGCCTCAGTAGACGGCCTGGTCGTCGTCGACAAGCCGTCCGGCTGGACCTCGCATGACGTGGTCGGCAAGGTGCGCGGGCTCGCCGGAACACGCAAGGTTGGGCATGCGGGCACGCTCGACCCCATGGCGACCGGAGTCTTGATCTGCGGAGTGGGCCGCGCCACCCGACTCCTCGGGTACTTGACCGGTCACGACAAGGCGTATCGCGCGACGATCCGTCTGGGTCAGAGCACGGTGACCGACGACGCAGAGGGCGAGCTCATCGGCGAGGCCACATCCGCTGATGTCGACGAGGAGACAGTTCGTCGCACGCTCGCGCAGTTTGTCGGTGAGATCAAGCAGATTCCGTCCTCGGTGAGTGCGGTCAAGGTGGATGGCAAGCGTGCCTATGCCCGCGTCAGGGCCGGCGAGGAAGTCACGCTCGAACCGCGCATCGTGACGATCAGTGAGCTCGAAGTGAGGAGCGTGACGCGTCCTGCGCCGGACCTCCTCGACGTCGACATCTCCGTCGCGTGTTCCAGCGGCACGTACGTGCGCGCGATTGCACGCGACCTGGGAGCGGCCTTGGGCGTCGGTGGTCACGTGACTGAGCTCCGACGGACCAGAATCGGCGAGATCGGTATCAACGTGGCTCGATCGATCGATCAGCTCGAGGAAAGCTTTGAGGTCTTGGCGCTCGCTGAGGCGGTGCGCGCATCGTTTCCGTCGCGAAAGATGTCAGCAGACGAGAGCGATGCGGTGCGTCATGGCCGGCTGATCGAAAGACACGGTGAGCAAGGCGTGATCGGCGCCTTCGACGATGACGGTCGGGTGCTGGCGCTGATGGAGCCGCGCGATGCCTCGCTGCGGGTGGTAGTGGGGTTCACCGGATCCTCCTGACGATGGGCGAACGACATCTGGCAGGGTGTCGGCATGTTCGCAGGGTGCCGCCATGTCTGAGGTGCGCAGGTTCGGTTCCCTAGCTGACATCCCGTCCGACTGGGGTCGTTCAGTAGTGACAATCGGGGTCTTCGATGGAGTGCATCGTGGGCATCGTCTGATCATCGACCGGGCTCGTCGTCTCGCCACCCAGTTGGGCGCATCTGTTGTGGCCGTGACCTTCGACCCGCATCCCAGCGCAGTGGTGCGCCCGGACTCTCAACCGATGATGCTTTCGACCATCGACCACAGGGTCTCGCTGCTCGGTGCAGCAGGAGCTGACGCGGTGCTGGTGCTTCCGTTCACCAAGGAGCTGTCGTCGTGGACGCCCACAGAGTTCGTCGACCGCGTTCTGGTGGAACCTCTCGGAACTGTCGGTGTTGTCGTCGGCGACGGCTTCCGATTTGGACACCGAGCGGCCGGAGATGTCGCGGTGTTGCAAGAGCTGGGTACCGAGCGCGGCTTCACCGTCGATGCGGTGCCGCTCGAGCTCGCGGCGGTCGTCGAGCACGGCGATAGCGGCCATGTTGCGTGGTCGAGCACGTACGTACGTCAGTGTGTCGCCGAGGGCGACGTCGCAGAGGCGGCTCGCGCATTGGAGCGTCCGCACCGCGTTGAGGGCGTCGTCGTCCATGGTGACCACAGGGGCCGGGAGCTCGGGTATCCGACGGCAAACCTTGAGGTCGTCGAGCATGCTGCGATTCCCGGCGACGGGGTGTATGCAGGGTGGCTGGTTCGACACCCCGGCACCGGCGTCGAGGAGCAGCTTCCGGCCGCCATCTCTATCGGCACGAACCCGACCTTCGAAGGTGTCGAGCGGCGAGTAGAGGGATACGTGCTTGATCGGGACGATCTCGATCTGTACGACGAGCGCGTCGCGTTCGATTTTGTCTCCCAGCTGCGACCCACCGTGAAGTTCGACGCCATCGACGCGTTGATCGAGCAGATCGAGGAGGACGTTCGCTGGACGCGCGAAGCTCTGGCGCTTGGCCCGCGCTAGTGCGAGCTTCGCCCCGATAGTGCGAGAACCATGCGCCATCCCTGGCCCGGCTTATGGCCACGACTTCACGCAGCTTCGCCGAGATCTTCGGCATGTTCATCTGGCGGGTCGTGGTACTGCCATGGCCGCGTCGCAAACGTGTGACCAGTTGGTGTTGTCCACGTCAGAGTTCCATTGGAGCTGGACGTGAGTTGCCACCCTGGGGAGTGTTTGAGTCGATGGTGATGTCGGCACAAGCACGCCAGATTGGCTGCCGAGGTGTCGCCCTCGGGCCATGGCGTGGTGTGGTCGAGGTCGACCCCGCTTCTCGATGAGGTGGCTGGCCGTCGGCAGCCGGGGAACCGGCACGTCAGGTCGCGTGCGCGGACAGCGCGGTCGAGTGGCGCGGACGGTCGGTACCGGGTCTCCGACAGATCGGTCAGGACGCCGGTGGCCGGATCGGTGAGCAAACGGCGCCAAGTCTGCTCGGAGCAGTTCTCTGGTGCGGTGAGCTCGCGGGCGGCGTCCGCTGTGATGGGCCCGTAGCCAGCGAGGTCGCCTGGTGCGTCTGAGGTTCCGGTCAAGACTGCGGCAGGCACGGTGACGGCAAGGTGAATCCGGGGTGGGGTGGCGTTTCCGCAGGTGAGGTCGAAGAGCGCATCCGAGCGGCGCTGGTCAAGGTCGCGCGCATCCTCGCCGTCTGCAGCGTGCGCAAGCGCGGTCAGCGTGTCGAAGATCCGGCGTGCCTGCCCGGCGGGCATCAAGGCCGACAGCTCTGCGACGCCGTCGGGCAGCGGGATGAAGGTCACCCGCCGTGCAGCGGTAGCGCGTTCGCGTCTTTGCTCAGCCGCCGTGGGGTTTGCGGCGATGACACGTCGGAGCAACCACGCGCGGAGCTGCGGTCCGGTGTGGGTGGCTGCGTAGTCCAGAGCAGCGTCACTGATGGACGCCGTAAACGCCGGTTCAGCTTCGACGAAAGCATCGCCGATGATCTGCACCTTGCGGGCATCGATTCGTCCGGCGCTCCATGCTGCTGCGAGCGCGGAATGCTCGTGCGCTGCCAGGGCAGTGGCGAATCGGTGCGACGCGGCTACCCGGGTGCACCGAAGATGCAACGCGATCTCGTCGACCACGAACTCTTCACGGGCGCCAGTGTGCACGGCCACTGGTCGGCTACCGGCCTGCGTCATGAAGGCGTCATCGGCTGCGTCCTGACGCTGCGCCTCGTGGAGCATCCGCACCATGACACTTGCCTGTGCGGCCTCGGCGCTGCAGCGGACGCGTTCGAGCATCGCGAGCTGATCGCGACACTCAGCTGGGGTGAGCTCGGACGAGTCGAACGTGCGCAGAGCATCGAGCAGCTGCTCGAAGTCGGGGTGCTCGTCCGTTGCCATGACGAATACCCAACCAGCACCCACCGACAAAGATCAGTCAGCTGTGCACAGCCACGCCTCGCGTCATCGGGCCGAAGCCAGAACGGCACAGAGTGTGCGATACGTGCCCTCGATGTCTCCGGATTCACTTACGATTTCGAGAGGAGTCCGGGCCGCAACATCGGTGAGCAGGTCGTCGTACAGGTCACCGAGATGGACGTCGCCGCCGGCGTCCGCCACGACAGTGCCAACAACGCGACGCAGACGGTCAGGTTCGCCGCCTCGACGGTTGAACCGCTCGATCGAAGCTGCACGTGAGTCGATCAGCAACACCTCGACAAACGCGGCAGAGCTGCCTGTTGCAACGCTGCTGAACGCCTCGACCTCGTCGTTGGTTGCCAGGTACTGCGGGACGACGACGTCTCGACCGCCCTCGAGGTGTGTCGCTGCCATGTGCAGGACCAGCGGCCGGACGATCTCGCCGGCTCCGACGAAGTCTTCGCACCAACCCCCGACCAGCATTCGGACGTGGTCGATGTCGAGGTTGAGCGTGCCGGGATGATCGTCGGCGAATCGAGAGGCCAGCGTCGACTTCCCGATTCCTGGTGGCCCATTGAGCAGAATCAGACGTGGCACATCGTCAGCGTAAAGTGCGAACCCACGCAGCGCTCACACGTCCCCGCTGCCGCAGCCACTCCCAACGGGCACCGGCAGCGATCAGGAGCACGCCAGCAACACCAAACGACAGCCACTGCGGCAAGAAGCGGCCGAGATCGATGAGCTCAACCGCCGCCACCACCACGGCAAGGAACAGGCCTGGGAAGAACAGTCCAGACCAACGCTGCCGAGCCCCCAAGACGGCCGCTCCAGCGGCTACGGCGATGAGGCCGACCATCCGCACTTGGTAATCCGTTCCAGGATCTTCGTCGAACCACCAGCGCTGATTGGTGTCCTGAAGTAGGGCAAGGGTCGAAGGCAGCACCGCGAGTACGAACGGCGGAGCGATGGTCTGCCATGTGGGAGTGGGTTCTGGACGCCGCAGCCACCACCACGTGAGCGACGCGAAGAGGGCCGGAACCGCTATGGCGACTCCGATGACTTCGGGGGCCACCTGCGAGGTGAGAGTTCGCGTCGACAGCGCAAGCAGCACCGCCGGGATGCCCAGCACCGGCACCAGCCAGCCGGACCACGCGGGGACGCGCCGCAGCAGCGCCATTGCGAGAATCCCGATCGCGACCAGGCCGAGCGCCACCGCCACCTGCTCGGTGAGAGCGTCCGGCGTCGGGGCTGGCACACCGAAGAAGGGGTCCGACGGCTTCGTCACGAGGTTGCGGTCGGTCTCAACGGTGACCAGCCACGTCGCCAAAGCCGCGGCCGTCGTGGCGAGAGGCAGCAGCTGCACGACCCACTCATCGCGCAGGCGTTCCGTCGCTCTGGCCGTCAGAAGAGATGTCACGACGAGCACAGCGACAAAGGCCAGCCCGGCGACCAGACCCCGCCAAGCCGGCCAGGCCTGGGCGGCCCAAACCTGCGGCTCGATGTCGGCCGTCGCGCGAACATAAGGGGGAATCGCAACACCGACTGCCGACGCCACCGCGACGCTCCCTGCAACAGTCAGCGCGGTGCCTTGTGCTCCCTGTCTCGTCCCGAGCAACCCTGGGATCAGGGCGATTGCACCAATGGCAACCAGAACAAGCGCCGACCACCCTCGCGACGCTCCGGCAGTGACCGCCGCCGTCCATGCCACGATCAGGGCCAGCGACCACGCGACCAAGACCGCTGACATAAGAGCAGCGCGGTGCTCGATCACGCGACGCAGACCCAGCGACAGCGCGCCGGACGCCGCGGCGACGGCAGTCGCAAATGCGAGTGACTCAGCGTTGACGGCATCGAGGTGGTGCACCGACTCGGCGGCCCAGGCCCCGAGGGCGACGCTGCCGATCACCAGATACATCGCCGCGACCCATGGCCACGATCGCATCTTCATGTGATTGGCCAGCATGAACAGCACGACGGCAGCGCTGATCGAGCAGAGCGCTACCCACCAGGCCCATGGCCCGTCCAGGGGAATGGCACCGTCAGCAGGTGCAGTGTTGACCAGGGCGACTGTGAGCACAGCTGCAGAGACGCCCGCTAGCTCTCCGACGGGAGCGAGCCTGGGCTGCAGCCACCAACCAGCTGCGCAGAGGCCGAGCAGAATGCCGATCGCGGTGAAGACCGAGGCCAGCTCACCGATGCGGTCCGGACCCAGGAACCGCGCCCCCAGAGCGGCGATGCTCACGAGGAACACGCCGACGATGCCGATGCTGACCGCGGTACCGCGCAGGCGTCCGACCAGACGATCGGTACAGAACAGACAGCCGGCGCCGATAGCCAGCAGCACCGAGATCTGGCCGAACGGGCCGAGCAGGTCCCACGTGAAGGCCAAAAATGCGATTCCGGCGATCACCAGCAGGAAGGCACCGACCGCTAGCAACAGAGCCCCCGCGGACGCCGGCGGGCGGGGTGGCTCCTGCTGAGGTGCGAGCGCTGCATGGCCGGTCGGCAGAGTGGCAACAGTCGGCGTCGTGCCAGACGGCTGCGACTGGGCAAGCATCTGGACGTGGAGCCAGGCCAACCGCTGGTCGGCCGAAGCTCGCCAGCTGGTCAGCTGTGCGACTTCGCGGACGAATTCGGTCGCGATCGACAGCCCGCACCCGCCACAGATCACGACTGGCCCAGGGGCCGCCTCGTCGATGGGCGCCTCGCAGCGGGGGCAGGGAACCGTCACAAGCCATGATGGTCCCGGTTCTGAGGCGCTCAGCAGGGCCTTTCGGGTGTCAGGGTGTGTCGGGACTCCGTCGCCCGGGCGAGGGAGCGGCCGCTCGATTCGGGGTATTTCCGGCCGCGCTGGTAGCCTGACCAAGCCGTCAGATCGGCCGCGGACTCAGAGTGCCCGGGTGAACCAGCCCCGGAGCGCCGCGCAACGACCCCGAGAGGACCAGCAGTGTCGCTTGACGCCGCCACCAAGAAGACGATTGTCGACGAGTACGCCACAACGGCCGGCGACACCGGTTCACCCGAGGTCCAGGTAGCGCTCCTATCTCGCCGCATCTCAGATCTGACCGAGCACCTCAAGGAGCACAAGCACGACCACCACAGCCGCCGCGGACTGCTGCTGCTCGTGGGTCAACGTCGGCGGCTCCTGAACTATCTGGCGCAGACCGACATCGCGCGGTACCGCAGCCTGATCGAGAAGCTCGGCCTGCGCCGCTAGGCACAGGTCCGCACCACCGCTCGTCCCCTCGGGCACGTACCGAGCGGGTGGGCGTCCAACTGAACAATCACCCCACCCAGGGTTCGCGCACGGAACGGTCCGGTGCTTGTCGGTCCTCGGTAGTGGCGTTTCGGGAGTCGTGTCAGAACCATCTGGCACCCAGCCCCCGAGAGCCTCGATCGAAGACCGACCTCTTCAGCCGACGTGACGCACGCAGTTCTGAGTTGCCAGCACGAGCTGGCGGTCAGCGCATGCGTTCGCGGAGCGTTGGCACACGACTGACTCGTGGTCGAACACCTGGGAATCATGAAGAGGAGGACCCGTGGAGGGTCTGGAAGTTCGATCGAGCGAAGCCGTCATTGACAACGGAGCGTTCGGCCACCGCATCATCAAATTCGAAACCGGGCGTCTTGCCCGTCAGGCTGCCGGATCGGCAGTCGTCTATCTCGACGACACCACGATGGTGTTGTCAGCAACAACCGCAGGAAAGCATCCCAAGGACCACTTCGACTTCTTCCCACTGACGGTGGACGTCGAAGAGCGTATGTACTCAGTGGGACGTATCCCCGGGTCGTTCTTCCGCCGTGAGGGACGTCCCAGCGAGGACGCGATTCTCACCTGCCGTCTGATTGACCGGCCGCTGCGTCCGTCATTCGTCAAGGGTCTGCGCAACGAGGTACAGATCGTCGAGACGATCATGTCGCTCGACCCAGAGCACCTGTACGACGTCGTCGCGATCAACGCAGCGTCGATGTCCACGCAGCTGTCCGGCCTGCCGTTCAGCGGACCCATTGGGGGCGTCCGAGTGGCGCTCATCGAGGGCCAGTGGGTGGCCTTCCCCACTCATTCAGAGCTCGCGCGCGCCGTCTTCGACATGGTCGTTGCCGGACGCGTCGTCACCGAATCCGATGGATCGGGCGACGTCGCCATCATGATGGTCGAGGCCGAGGCCACCGAGGCGACCGTCGAGCTGGTAGCCGGTGGTGCAAAGGCTCCGACCGAGGAGGTCGTGGCCGAAGGGCTCGACGCCGCCAAGCCGTTCATCAAGCAGCTCTGCGAGGCGCAGAGCGAGCTGGCTGCGGTCGCAGCCAAGCCGACCCGAGAGTTCCCGGTCTTTCTCGACTACCAGGACGACGTTTACGCGGCGGTCGAGCAAGCCGGTTCAGCTGAGCTGGCACAGGCACTCGCCATCGCCGGCAAGCAAGAGCGCGAGACTGAGACGTCCCGCATCTCCGACCAGGTGGCCGAGAAGCTCGCAGCCGAGTTCGAGGGACGCGAGAAAGAGATCGGTGCGGCGTTCCGAGCCGTCACTAAGAAGCTCGTACGTGAGCGCATCCTGCGCGACAAGGTCCGTATGGACGGTCGTACTCCGACCGACATCCGTCGCCTGTCCGCAGAGGTCGGCGTCGTTCCCCTGACGCACGGTTCGGCACTTTTCGAGCGCGGAGAGACCCAGATCTTGGGTGTCACCACCTTGAACATGCTCCGCATGGAGCAGCAGCTCGACACTCTCAACCCGCAGAACCGCAAGCGGTACATGCACAACTACAACTTCCCGCCCTACTCGACCGGTGAAACTGGTCGCGTCGGGTCGCCGAAGCGCCGCGAGATCGGGCATGGAGCGCTCGCCGAGCGTGCCCTGCTTCCGGTCCTGCCGACCCGCGAAGAATTCCCTTACGCGATTCGTCAGGTGTCTGAGGCGCTGGGGTCCAATGGCTCTACGTCCATGGGATCGGTGTGTGCGTCCACCATGGCGCTGCTCCACGCGGGTGTGCCGCTCAAGGCTCCGGTGTCGGGTATTGCTATGGGTCTGGTTACCGGCCAGGTCGACGGTAAGGACGAGTTCGTTGCACTCACCGACATCCTCGGTGCCGAGGACGCCTTCGGCGACATGGACTTCAAGGTCGCTGGCACCGAGCAGTTCGTGACCGCGCTGCAGCTCGACACCAAGCTCGACGGCATTCCTGCGTCGGTGCTCGGGGACGCGCTGAAGCAGGCACGCGCTGCAAGGCTCACGCTGCTGGAGGTCATGTCCGAAGCCATCGACGGCCCAGACGAGATGGCACCGAACGCGCCACGTGTGATCACCGTCAAGGTGCCGGTCGACAAGATCGGTGAGGTGATCGGTCCGAAGGGCAAGATGATCAACTCGATCCAGGATGAGACTGGCGCCGACATCACGATCGACGACGACGGCACCATCTACATCGGCGCTGTCGACGGCCCATCCGCCGAGGCAGCACGGTCGATGATCAACTCGATCGCCAACCCGACCATGCCTGAGGTGGGCGAGCGTTACCTCGGAACCGTCGTGAAGACCACGACGTTCGGTGCGTTCATCTCGCTGCTTCCTGGCAAGGACGGACTGCTGCACATCTCTGAGATCAAGAAGATGGTCGGCAAGCCGCGCATCGACTCGGTCGACGACGTGCTCTCGGTGGGTCAGAAGGTGCGAGTCGAGATCAAGGATGTCGACGACCGCGGCAAGCTCTCCTTGACTGCCGTCAAGGAAGACGACGAAGACGCCAGCGCTGGTGTCGGCACCAGCCCCGAGGCCGAGGCGACGGTCGACGCCTGACGTGGGGTCTCGCGCCGGCACCCGCACGCTCCACAAGGGGCAGGACGGCAGCGTTGTCAAACGCACCGTTCTGCCCAGTGGGCTGCGGATCGTGACCGAGGCGGTACCGACCATGCGGTCGGTGTCGCTGGGTGTCTGGGTGGGCGTCGGCTCGCGTGACGAGTCGGTGAAACAAGCCGGCGCGAGCCATTACCTCGAACATTTGTTGTTCAAGGGAACTAAGCAGCGCAGCGCACTCGAGATCTCCGCAGCCATGGACCGGCTGGGTGGTGAGATCAACGCCTTCACCGCCAAAGAGTTCACCTGCTTCTACGCACGCGTCCTCGACGGCGACCTGCCGATCGCGATGGACGTCGTGGTCGACCTGGTTCAGTCGTCAACCATCACCGGACCCGACTTCGAGGCCGAGCGCGGCGTCATCCACGAAGAGATCGCCATGCATGACGACGACCCCGGCGACGTCGTGCACGACATGTTCGCGTCCAGCATCTTCGGTGATACTCCGCTCGGACGCCCAATACTGGGCACCGTCGACTCCATCGACTCTTTGAGCCGTGACACCGTTCGGCGCTACTACAAGCGCTGGTACCGCCCAGAGCACATGGTGGTCGCGGCGGCGGGCAACCTCGACCACGCGTCACTGGTGCGCATGGTGAAGAAGGCGTTCGCCGCAGGTGGCGCAGACCTCAATGACGAAGGAAGCCGTACTGCGGCCGTCCGCCGGGTGCAGCCCAAGGCGCAGCCCGGGGGAGCGGTTGAGGTGATCTCACGGGCCACCGAACAGGTCAACCTGGTTCTCGGTGTGCCTGGAGTCGATCGCAACGACCCGCGCAGATTCCCGCTCGGCGTCCTCAACGCTGCACTCGGCGGAGGCATGTCGAGCCGGCTGTTCCAGGAGGTGCGCGAGAAGCGTGGCCTGGCCTACTCGGTGTACTCGTATCACTCGCAGTACTCCGATGCTGGGCTCTTCGGCGTCTACGCCGGATGTCTGCCCAAGAAGGTCGACGATGTGCTCGATCTATGTCGCGCCGAGCTGCAGCGCATGTGTCACCGCGGCGTTACCGGTGAAGAGCTGGAGCGCGGCAAGGGTCAGCTGCGCGGATCACTGGTGCTAGGCATGGAAGACACCGGTTCGCGCATGAACCGGATCGGCAAGAGTGAGCTGGTCTACGGAGAGATGCTCTCGCTCGACGAGATCCTCAGCCGCATCGAGTCGGTGACACTCGACGACGTCGAACAAGTCGCATCCGACCTGCTAGTCACCGCACCGACGTTGGCCGTCATCGGACCGTTCGACGCCGACCGCGACTTCTCGGGTGCGGTTGCATCGTGACTGTGAAAGTCGCAGTTGCCGGCGCGTCCGGACGCATGGGGGCTGAAACCTGTCGGGCCGTCGAGGCAGCCGACGATCTCGAGCTAGTAGCCCAAGTCGGCCGCGACGGCTCGCTCGCCGACGCCGCCTCGGCAGGTGCGCAGGTGGTCGTCGACTTCACCGTTCCTGACGTCGTCATGGGCAACATCGAGCAGGCTCTGTCGCTCGGACTCCACGTCGTGGTCGGAACCAGCGGATTCGACGAGCAGCGCATCGGGCAGGTGCAGAAGTTGGTGGACGCCGCACCGTCCGCGCAGGGTGTGGTGATTGCACCGAACTTCGCGGTCGGAGCGGTGCTGCTCATGCGCTTCGCGCGCGAGGCGGCCGCACACTTCTCGTCGGTGGAAATCATCGAGACCCATCACCCCGACAAGCTCGACGCCCCGAGCGGCACGGCGGTGCATACCGCACAGGTGATCGCCGAGGCGCGCAAGAATGCCGGAACCCCGGTGGCTCCAGACGCCACAGAGCGGTCACTGGACGGCGCGAGGGGAGCAGTGGTCGAGGGCATTCCCGTGCACTCGCTGCGGGTGCGGGGGGCGGTCGCTCACGAAGAGGTGACCTTCGGCAATGCCGGCGAGATCTTGACGCTTCGACACGATTCACTCGACCGTGCCAGTTTCATGCCCGGCGTGCTGCTCGCAGTGCGAGCGGTCTCGAGTCGGCCCGGTCTGACGGTTGGCCTCGAGTCGCTCCTCGGTCTTTCCTGAGCAGCTGGTGAGTCGCGTTTCCGCCCGAACCGTCTCTATCGTTCTGGCGGTCGTCACCGGTGTGTACCTCGCGTTCATCGCCCAGCGCGCATGGTCGTTGATGGCGAGCGGCACTGCGGTGACTTTCATTCTTGGCGTTGCCATCATGGTTCTGCCGGTTATCGGGGTGTGGGTGATCTGGCGTGAGCTCCAGTTCGGGTTCCGGACGGCCGAGCTTGGCCGCATCCTG
>JBJMHG010000225.1:0-10899 GCA_045807485.1 Actinomycetes bacterium | reverse complement strand
CGATGTTACGCCCCGCCCTGGCCCGGAATGACTTCTTTCGGGTTTACGAACGGCATCATTCGCCGCAGCTCAGCGCCCACCTGCTCCAGCTGGCTCTTGGTATCGGCGGCACGCATGCGGTTGAAGGTCGGCCGGCCGTTGTGGTTTTCTTCGATCCACTCTTCGGCAAATGCGCCGCTCTGGATGTTCGCCAACAGCTGCTTCATCGCCGCGCGGGTCTGGTCGTTGATGATCTGCGAGCCGGCCACATAGTCGCCCCACTCGGCGGTATCGGAGACCGAGTAGCGCATGTAGTTCAGCCCGCCCTGGTAGAACAGGTCGACGATCAGTTTGAGTTCGTGCATGCATTCGAAGTAAGCGACTTCCGGCTGGTACCCGGCCTCGATCAACGTCTCAAAGCCGTACTGCACGAGCTGGGACGCGCCTCCGCACAGCACTGCCTGCTCGCCGAACAGGTCGGTCTCGGCTTCCTCGGTGAAGGTCGTCTTGATGCCACCGGCTCGGAGACCACCAATGGCCTTCGCGTACGACAGGGCAAGCTGCCACGCAGTGCCGGTCGGATCCTGCTCGACCGCGACAATCACAGGGACACCGCGGCCGTCGTTGTACTCGCGGCGCACCAGGTGGCCAGGACCCTTGGGAGCAACCATGCAGACGTCGACATCTGACGGAGGCTTGATGTATCCAAAGCGGATGTTGAACCCGTGGCCGAAGAACAACGCCTTACCGGCGGTCAGCTGAGGCTCGATGTCGTTGGCATACACCGTGCGCTGCACGTGGTCAGGCGCCAGGATCATGATCACGTCAGCCTCGGCAGCTGCCTCAGCAGGAGTGACCACTCGCAAGCCATCGGACTCGGCCTTCGCACGGCTCGCCGACCCTTCCCGGAGTCCGACCCGAACGTCGACGCCCGAGTCACGGAGGTTCTGCGCGTGGGCGTGTCCTTGGCTGCCGTAGCCGATTACCGCGACCTTCTTGTCGGCAATCACGGTCAGGTCGGCGTCATCGTCGTAGAACAGCTCGGCCACGAGGGATCCCTTCTTAGGCGTGGTGCGTTGGGCGTGGAGCACAGGCAAGATACCGGCCTTGAGCGAGTTTCAGTTGGCTGGGCCAAGCGGTCACGCACTGCGTTCGGCAGAGCGGTCGGCTGGTCGAAGCGCCCGATCGGTGATCGAACGCGGCCCGCGTCCAACGGCGACCATGCCCGACTGCACCAGCTCTTTGACGCCGAACGGCTCGAGGACTCGTAACAGTGCCTCGAGCTTCTCGGCGTTTCCGGTGGCCTCGATCACCACGGATTCCGGTGACACATCGACCACCTTCGCGCGGAACAGCTGCACCGTCTCGAGCACCTGTGACCGAGACTCTGAGTCAGCCCGCACCTTGACGAGCAACAGCTCGCGCTGAACGGCGGTCGCGGAGTCGAGCTCAACGATCTTCAGCACGTTGACAAGCTTGTTCAGTTGTTTTGTGACCTGCTCGAGGGGAAGATCGTCGACGTTGACGGCGATCGTCATCCGCGACATCCCGGCGTGTTCGGTAGGCCCGACCGCGAGTGACTCGATGTTGAAACCGCGACGCGAGAACAACGACGCGATCCGCGCGAGAACACCTGGCTGGTCCTCGACGAGGACGGAAAGGGTGTGTCGAGTCATTACAGTTCGTCCTTGTCCCAATCGGGCGCCATGTCGCGCGCGTACTTGATGTCGTCGTTGCTCGTTCCCGCGGCGACCATCGGCCACACCATCGCGTCCTTGTGCACGACGAAGTCGACCACCACCGGTCGGTCGTTGATCTGCATCGCCTTGTCGATGGTGGCGTCGACTTCGGAAGCCGACTCGCACCGAAGACCCGCTGCTCCGTATGCCTCGGCCAGCGTGACGAAGTCTGGAATGCGCACCGAGTGCAAGTCAGTGTTGGAATACCGCTCGTTGTAGAAGAGCGTCTGCCACTGTCGCACCATGCCAAGGCTGCTGTTATTGATGATGGCAACTTTGATCGGAATGTCGTTGATGGTGCAGGTCGCAAGTTCTTGGTTGGTCATCTGGAAGCAGCCGTCGCCGTCGATGGCCCACACCGTCTTGTCCGGGCGGCCGACCTTGGCCCCCATGGCAGCAGGTACCGCGAAGCCCATCGTGCCGAGTCCACCGGAGTTCAACCACGAACCTGGCTCGGTGTACTTCACGAACTGGGCCGCCCACATCTGATGCTGCCCAACACCGGCGGTGTAGAGCGCCTCTGTTCCTGCGATGGCTCCGAGTCGCTCAATCACGTACTGGGGAGCGAGCTCTCCGTCCTCTGGCGGTGTGTATCCGAGCGGGTACGTGTCACGCATGCGCTCGAGGGTGTCGCGCCATGCGGCGTAGTCGCCGACGCGGCCGGACTCTTGCTCGGCGCGCACCGCACCGATCAGCTCGGCAATGACTTCTTTTGCGTCACCGACGATGGGAACGTCGGCCACCCGGTTCTTCGAGATCTCGGCGGGGTCGATGTCGGCATGCACGATCAACGCGTCTGGCGCGAAGCTGTCGAGGCGTCCGGTGACTCGGTCGTCGAACCGGGCACCTAGCGCCAGGATCAAGTCGGACTTCTGCAGGGCGCCGACGGCCGAGACGGAGCCATGCATTCCGGGCATGCCCATGTGCAGCGGATGGCCGTCGGGAAATGCGCCACGCGCCATCAACGTGGTGACCACCGGTATTCCGGTGAGCTCGGCCAACCGCAACAAGTCTGCGGACGCCGCAGCCGCCAGCACCCCTCCACCGACGTAGAGCACTGGACGCCTCGCGTCGACCATCAGCCGGGCCGTCTCTCGCACCTGCTTGGCGTGAGGTTTGAGCACCGGACGGTATCCCGGCAGGTCGATCGAGTCTGGCCACAGGTACTCCGACTTGGCCTGCAGAGCGTCCTTGGAGATGTCGACCAGCACGGGTCCTTTGCGGCCGGTGCCGGCGATGTGGAATGCCTCGGCAATGGTCTGCGCGATCGACGACGGGTCGGTCACCAGGAAGTTGTGCTTGGTGATCGGCATCGTGATGCCGCGGATGTCGGCCTCTTGGAAGGCGTCGGTGCCGATCGCCGCACTCGGTACCTGACCGGTGATGGCCACGATGGGCGTTGAGTCCATGTAGGCGTTGGCGATCGAGGTGACCAGGTTGGTGGCGCCGGGCCCTGAAGTCGCCATGCACACGCCGACCTTGCCGGTCGCCATGGCGTAGCCCTCCGCGGCATGCCCGGCGCCTTGCTCATGGCGAACCAGGATGTGACGTACCTCTGAGTCGAACAGCGGGTCGTAGGCCGGAAGGATCGCCCCACCCGGAATGCCGAAGATCGTCTCGGCACCAGCGTCCTGCAACGCCCGCACCAGACTTTCCGCGCCGGTTAGCTGAGGGCCGGTCAGCTGCGGGCCGGTCGGCTCGCTCATGGTCGTTCTCCTCGTCACGCGTTCTGGTCCAACAAAAAACCCCTCTCCCGAGGCGGGTGAGGGGTGCGCGCAGCTCGTTGCCGTGCGGTCTGCCGTTAGGCGTGGGCCGCGCGCCACCTAACTACGACGATTCGCTGCATGGCCCAAGGGTGAGGCCTTCATCAGAATCGGTCAAGTGGTGACCCGCCGTGTCTCAGCATACGGACGTCCTCGCTGAGCGCCCGAACCAGCGCGCCACCGAATCACAAGCGTCAGTCGCCGACACCCTCCGTCGTACAGCCGACACACCAGTGGCTGATCCCGTGGTCGACGACGAAGACGACCGGGACCATCACGAGGAACATCGCCATGGCGCCGGCGATGACTGAGACCCAAGGAGCCCGTCTAACGGAGCCAGCGCCGAGGAGCGCCAGCCACAGCGAGACGACGCCGACGATGAGCACGGCCGCCAGATAGGCCGCCACGTACCCGAAGCCGTTGCGACCAAGGATCCCGTCGAAAGCGAGGTCACCGTAGTCGACCCGCTGTCCGTTGGCCCAGGTCCACGCGACCACGTTGAACAGGATCCCGGTCGCTGATATCGCAAGCGACACCTTGAGCGCCCATGGCCGTTCTGGCGTCTCGTCACCAGTCTCTGGTATGTCCAAGTAGGTCTGTGTCATGTCACCCCGCCCACCCTTCCTACGCTGGCCTCATGTCGCCCAACATGTCGAGCTACGAGCAGTTGCCCGAGGGACTTCCCGTGCCGAACGACGACGGTGCCACCGATCATCTCGCAGGAATGGCGCTTCCGTCGCTGGAACTCGCGAGTACTGCAACCCAACCGGTCAACGTCGCTGGCCTCGACGGCCGCACGGTCGTGTACGTCTATCCGATGACCGGACGCCCCGGCGTCGCGCTACCGGACGGCTGGGACGCGATACCCGGCGCGAGGGGATGCACCCCCGAGTCTTGTTCCTTCCGCGACCACTACACCGAGCTCCGGGGTGCTGGGGCGACACACCTCTTCGGCCTCTCCAGCCAAACCACCGAATACCAGCGAGAGGCGGTCGAGCGACTCCAGCTGCCGTTCCCGTTGTTGTCGGACCCGAACTTCGCATGGGCTGACGCCCTGGGTTTACCGACGTTCACGACCGATGGTCAGCGGTTCCACAACCGGCTCACGGTGATCGTGAAGGATGGCGTCATCGAGCACGTGTTCTATCCGGTGTTCCCGCCAGACGCGCACGCCAGCGAGGTCCTCGCATGGCTTCAGTCGCCCCCATAGCCGCAACTGATACAACCGCCCCAGTGATTGACTTCGTGGCCGACCACGAAGACCACCGGCACCATCACGAGGAACATCGCCATGGCACCAGCCGCCACCGACGACCTGGCGCGTTCGGATGACGCGCCGATCAGGGCGAGCGCAAGGGCGACGAGTCCAGCGAGGAAGGTGGCAGTCAGGTAGACCGCGAAGTATGCGAAGCCGTCCTCTTGCCCGCTGAAGACTCCGGTGAGGTCGAGGTCGTCGTAGTCGACCTGTTGCGCGTTTGCCCAGACCCAGGCAATCAGGGTCACGAGGATGCCCGCGCCCGAGATCGCCAGCGACGCCGTCAGAGCGCTACGACCCCTGGCCTGGTCAGAGTCAGACGTGTCAACCGGCTCGAACGTTGATGTCATGACGGTCCTGTCGCCGAAGTGGTCCGAGTGGTCCGGAAGTGCTCCGAATGGACAGAGTGCCACGGCCGTCCGGCCTGCGGGGGGAGAACCGTGGAACGCTCAGCCGCAGACCGCGCCTTCGGCAGCTGAACCCACCAGCCGCGCATACTTGCCGAGCACACCCTTGGTATACCGCGGCTCCTTGACCTTCCATCCATCACGTCGGCGGGCGAGCTCGTCGGCGTCCACGAGCAGGTCGAGCGTCTTGGCCGCCATGTCTAGCCTGATTTGGTCGCCGTCCTGCACCAGCGCAATCGGCCCACCGTGCGGAGCCTCGGGTGCGACGTGGCCGATGCAGAATCCGGCCGTGGCACCCGAGAACCGGCCATCCGTGACGAGCATGACGTCTTTGCCCAGCCCGGCCCCTTTGATCGCGGCGGTGACGGCGAGCATCTCGCGCATGCCGGGACCGCCCATTGGGCCCTCGTACCGGATCACCACAACATCACCGGCCCTGACTTCGCCGTGGGTGACCGCTGCCATTGCGTCCGTCTCGTCGTCGAAGACCTTGGCTGTGCCTTCGAACACCGGCTGCTCGATGCTGGCGGCCTTGATGACTGCTCCCTCGGGGGCCAGCGATCCTTTCAGGATCGCAAGTCCTCCGGTTGGGTGAATCGGACTCGCCACTGGACGCAGAATCTCTCCGTCTGGCGCTGGCGGCGAGAGCCCTTCGAGATTCTCTGCAAGAGTCTTTCCGGTCACCGTCAGTGCGTCGCCATGCAGCAGACCGGCGTCCAGCAGCTCGCGCATCACGACCGGGACGCCACCGATGCGATCGATGGCGTTCATCACGTAGCGTCCGAACGGTTTGACGTCCGCTAGATGCGGCGTCCGGTCGCCGATTCGGTTGAAGTCGTCAATGGTGAGATCCACCTCTGCTTCGCGTGCGATCGCGAGCAGGTGCAGCACCGCGTTGGTCGAGCCACCGAGTGCCATGACAACGGCGATGGCGTTCTCGAACGCCTCCATCGTGAGGATGTCGCGCGCGGTGATTCCCATGCGCAACAGCTCGACCACGGCCTGTCCGGACCGGAACGCGTACTCATCGCGCCGCCGATCCACCGCAGCTGGCGCGGCGCTCCCAGGGAGCGACATCCCGAGAGCCTCGCCGACACTCGCCATGGTGTTCGCCGTGAACATGCCGCCACATGCACCTTCGCCAGGACAGGCTTGACGCTCGATCTCGTCGAGCTGATCGCGTGAGATACGACCAAGAGCACACGCTCCGACTCCCTCGAACGCATCTTGGATCGTCACGTCCTTGTCGCCAATACGACCCGGAAGGATTGACCCCGCGTACACGAAGACGTTCGCCAAGTCGAGGCGAGCAGCGGCCATCAGCATGCCCGGCAGCGACTTGTCGCACCCGGCGAATGTGACCGAGCCGTCGAGCCGTTCTGCGTGCATCACGGTCTCGACCGAGTCTGCGATCACCTCGCGACTCACCAGCGAGGCACGCATGCCCTCATGACCCATCGAGATGCCGTCTGAGACCGAGATGGTTCCGAACTCGAGCGGGAACCCCCCTGCCTCGAACACGCCCTCTTTCGCCTTGATAGCAAGACGCTTCAGCGAGAGGTTGCACGGAGTTATCTCGTTCCAGCTCGACGCGACGCCGATCTGCGGCTTGTCCCAGTCTTCGTCCGTGAACCCGACGGCGCGGAGCATCGCGCGGTTTGGCGCGCGTTCCATGCCGTCGGTGACGTCGCGGCTACGCGGCTTCAGGTCCGGCTGTGCCGACGCATCTGGGTCGCTCATGGGGAGAGGGTACGCGTCACCCAGATGTCCACGATCGGGCGCCCGAGCCGTTGAGCGCGTCTTTCGAACTTGGTGACGGGACGCCCGACGTTTACCGGCACAGTTGCGTGCACCTCGAGTGATGGAGCCGCCTCGAACACATCTCGCATCTGCTTTGCATAGTCGGGATCGTCTGTTGTGCAATGCACGAACCCACCGAAGGCGAGACGGCTGGACAGAAGTGCGACGAACCCAGGTTGGATCAATCGGCGCTTGGCGTGCCGAGCCTTGGGCCATGGATCAGGGAAGTAGATGCGCACTCCCGACAACACACCGACCGGAATGCGCTGTTCGACGAAGGTCACTGCGTCTCCCAGTACGACCCGAACGTTCGTCAACCCGTCGCGCTCGATCCCGCGTAGCAGCGCCGCGACGCCTCGGGTGTGTACGTCCAGAGCGACTACGTCGGCTCCCGGGTCGGCGGACGCCTGTGCGCGCGTGCTTTCACCCATGCCGCACCCGACGTCCAAGACCAAGGGCGCATCGCGTCCGAACACGTCGACTGGGTTGATCAGCTCGCCGGTCGCATCGAGGGACCATCGCTCCGACAGTGTGCTTAGAGCGGCGCGATCGGCGGAACTGAGGCGTCCGCGCCTGGCGTGGTAGGTGCGCACACGCGGGGGCGCAGGAGGCCGGACATGGGGGCGCACGGGGTCAAGGGCACCTTGCGGTGCCGAGGGGTTGGCCACACTCAGCCGCCTGAGACCGCGGGGATGACCATCACGACAGCGTCGGCGACGAGCACCGTGTCGATTCCCGCGCTGGCGCGAACGTCCTCGCCATCGGCGTAGACGTTGACGTGACGCCGAAGCTCGCCGGACTCGGTGCGCAGTCGTCGTCCCAGGTGTGGATAGGTGCCGGCGACCAGGTCGAGCAAGTCGGCGACGGTGGCCTTCTCACCTTCGAGTTCAACAGCCAACGAACGACGTCCACCCGCGACGTCCGCGAGTACTGATGGCAGTTCGAGTGTGATTCGCGTAGCGGTGCGGGACTGGCTCATTTGCTTGCGCCGGTTTCGACAACTGCCGCACGCACACACAGCACATCCGGAAGATGCATCACGATCTGGTTCCAGGTTCCCCCGCCGTCCGAGCTGCCCCACACCTCACCGGAACGAGTTCCGAAGTAGACGCCCGCAGGATCGGCGTTGTCATTGGTCAACGCGTCGCGGAGCACGATGGTGTGGAATCCGGCCTCGGGGAGTCCTTTGGACGAGTCGCTCCACGCACGCCCCTCGTCGACACTGCGATAGACGCCCGCTCGGCCACCGACCGGAAAGCGACTCATGTCCGCCGACAACGGGAAGGAGTAGAACGCTCCGTCACTTCCCGGAGTTCGGGTCAGTCCGAATCCAAAGTTGGCAGGCAACCCCTCTTCGACCGACTGCCATGACCCGCCGCCGTCAGCACTGCGGAAGACTCCTCCGTGGTTCTGCAGCACCAGCAGCTCAGGGTCCTCGGTGTCGCGCACCACCTTGTGCACGCACTGACCGAACTCCGGCTCGGGATCTGGCATGAAGGGTGCACTCACACCGCGGTTCGAGGGGTTCCACGAGTTGCCACCGTCCTCGGTGACGTAGACCCCGCCGGTCGACATGGCGACGAGCACGCGGTCGGAGTCTTCGGGGTGCGGCAGAACGGTATGCAGGCATTGACCTCCAGCGCCAGGACGCCAGTCGGCGCGGTGCGGGTGGTCCCACAAGCTGCGGACCAGCGAGAACGTCTCGCCCCCGTCGTCTGACCGAAACAAAGCCGACGGTTCGACGCCTGCCCATATCTCGTACGGACGCGATGCCGGCCCCGGCTGCAGCTGCCAGATCTGCTCGACGTCGGCACCGGCGTCCGGTGGGAATGCTGGTGAGCCTTTGGCGTTCTCGATCCACGTTGCACCGAAGTCGTCGGACGTGAACACCGCCGGACCCCAGTGCTCGTTGCGTCCACCAATCAGCAGGCGAGCGGGCGAACGTCTGGTGTCGATCGCCACCGCGGCGACCGCTGCCATCGACTGGTGCGGACCTTCCCACTCCCACGTCAAGCGGTCAGTCGACCACCCGAGGAAGAGTCCCTTCTTCGTGCCGACGGCCAGCAACACCTGTGTCATGCGAACACCCTCCCAGCCCATTTCGCTCAGCTGTGGTCGCTTCGCTGTGGATCAGATCCGAACGAGGACTGCCTCGCTTGCTCAGTCTGTCGCTTGCTCAGTCTGTCGCGATGTCTGCACAGGCATCAACCCCTCGATGGGGTCAAACCATCAACCCGCGACCACGTTCGCCAGTCGGTCGCCAGCGGCAAATGTGTCGAGCTGGCTTTGGAGCAAAGCCCATGCGCGCGGGAGAAATGCGGTCGTGTCTCCACCGACATGCGGCGAGATCAGAACGTTGGGCGCTCGCCAGAGTGGGTGCTCGGCCGGGAGCGGTTCTGGGTCTGTGACATCAAGCGCAGCGCGCAGGCGTCCGGCTTCGAGCTCCGGCAGCAGTGCATCGGTGTCGACCACCGCACCTCTGGACACGTTGACCAAGAGAGCGCCATCGGGCATGG
Organism: Actinomycetes bacterium; assembly: GCA_045807485.1. Lineage (GTDB taxonomy): Bacteria > Actinomycetota > Actinomycetes > JAHEKZ01 > JAHEKZ01 > JAHEKZ01. The sequence goes on along the minus strand of JBJMHG010000225.1, from coordinate 1,440 downwards.
CTGCCAAGAATTCTCGATCGACCAGGTGATGCGTGGCATCGGAGTAGGGCACGGCGAGGATGACGACTTCGGCAGCCGGCACCAGGGATGCGAGCTCGGCGCTCGCACGTACGCCGGGACGTGCTGAACGACCGACCAGGGTGAGGTCGACTTCGAAGGGCTCGAGCCTTCGTGCAATCGCCGAGCCGACCGAGCCGACCCCTACGAGCAGGACGCGCCGATCGGCCAGGGAGTCATGCCGCGCGTGCAGCCATGCACCTTCATCCTGCGCACGGACGAATCCGACAAATCCCCGCAGGCTGGCGAGGGCCAGCGCCACTGCCAGCTCAGAAGTACTCGCATCGTGGACGCCGGCCGCGTTGCACAGCTTCACGCCAGGCCGAAGTTGCCCCAAGGCGGCTAGATAGTCGTCGTACCCAGCGGTCAGAGTCTGGATGACCCGCAGTGATGGCATCTCGTGAGTGATCTCGATGACGCTGGCCGGCCCAAGGTACTCGGGCACGTAGAACTCCACCTGACGAATACTTGAGGGCACAGGCATCCCGCTCCGCCACACCTCGACGGTCAACTCAGCTGGCAGCCGCAGGTGTTGCGGCCAGTCGTCTTCGGGGAGCCACAGCAGAGCCACGAAGCCACCGTAGTCACCGGGTTGCGTCCGGTCCCCCACCGCAGGGGCCATGATGTCCCGATGGACGACGACGGGGGAAGGCGGCCACCGCCCGCGCTCGTGGTGGGACTCGCGGCGTTCGTGGCCATCGCAGGCGTGGCCGTGTGGTGGGTGCTCAGCCTCGATGACGAACCCGAGCAGGCCGCACCGTCAGGCTCTCTCCCGCAGGCTTCGCCGAGCGCGTCATCGAGCCCCTCGCCAAGCGGCAGCGTCAATACCAGCGCGCCCACGACGTCCCGACAGCTTCCGACCCTCGGGAAGCCACGTGACCTCGCGACGAACTTGGGCGTCCCATGGGGGGTGGCGTTCTTGCCCGACGGCAGCGCGCTGGTTAGTGAGCGGACGAACGCAGAGGTCGTTCGTGTCGCGGTCGGTGAACCGACGCGCAGAGTTGGCTCGGTGCCGGGGGTGACGTCCGATGGAGAGGGCGGCTTGCTCGGCATCGCGGTATCCCCCACGTACGCCGACGATCGGCTCGTCTACGCCTACTTCACGACGGCAAGCGACAACCGCATCGTCGTGATGAAACACACGACGTCCGGATTCGGCAAGCCAAGGGTGCTTCTGGATGGGATCCCCCGTGCCGCGTACCACGACGGTGGACGCCTGCTGTTTGGCCCGGACGGCATGCTCTACGCCACGACAGGTGACCATGGGCAACCGGAGCTGGCCCAAGACCGCGACTCGCTCGCGGGAAAGATTCTTCGCCTCACGCCCAGCGGCGGCATACCCAAAGACAACCCCTTCCCCGGGTCGCCGGTCTGGAGCTACGG
>JBJMHG010000224.1:0-2854 GCA_045807485.1 Actinomycetes bacterium | reverse complement strand
TCTTCAGCCCTGACGACTCGTTACCCGGCACCCCGATGCAGGCGCTGGTCGAGAACCGGCACACCGAGGTTCGCCGCCGCGCGCAGGCGCTGGCGTTCTGAGCCAAACTCGTCGTGGAGCGATATTCATACCTGGCTGTCCTGGCGGCAGTGCTCCTCGGCAGCCTGTGGCTCGAGGTCGTGGCACGGACGAGGGTGCTGCGACGCGCACGCCGACTTGTCCTGTCGATCGCGCCAGTGCTGCTGGTTTTTGCGGTGTGGGACGCCTACGCAATCGACTCCGGACACTGGACGTTTGACGCCGGTCACGTATTGGGCCTGGAACCGATCGCAGGAGTTCCGATCGAGGAGCTGCTCTTCTTCGTCGTCGTGCCGCTGGCGTCGATTCTCACTCTCGAAGCAGTACGGTCCGTGCGTGGCTGGAGTGTTGGCGATGAGCCGCGTCCGAAGCGGCAGAGCCCGTCGCCGTGACGTACACGCAATTGGCCCTTCTCGCGATCGTGGCAGTGGTCTTCGTCGACGTCGCTGTGCTCCGAACCCGGATTCTCGCGCGTAAGGCCTTCTGGGTCTCGTACGCGATCATCGTCTTGTTTCAACTGGTCACCAACGGCGTGTTGACCGGGTTCTCAATCGTGCGGTACTCAGCTGACGACATCGTCGGCTCTGATCAAGTGAAGTTTGTCGGCGACGGACGCATTGCCTTCGCGCCGTTGGAAGATCTGCTGTTCGGATTCGTGGTTGTGGTGCTCACGCTCTCACTGTGGGTGTGGTGGGGACGCCGGGGCGTCCAGTACGAGCCGCTGGCGGGTCCGCCGAGGTGGCGATCCGATGGGTCAGCGGAGAGTTGACCGAGGCACTCGAGCGTTCCTTGCCCGCATGGCGCGGATCCACTGTGGCAGGGCGACTTGAAGTCGCCGAGGAACGCTCACCGTGGCTCGCTGCGTGAACACTTGGTAGTCGATCCGCTCGACGGCGTCGACGATCCCGCAATACAGCACCCGGGCGGCCTCGATGCACGGCTGACACTCCGGCGACAACATCTCGACACCTGGTCGTGCCGACTGCTCCAACCGGCGCACCCGGCTGATCTCGAACTGCAAAAGCGCGCGGACCCGTTCATCCACGACCCGCCGCTCGAGGTCTGATCGCGAGAGGTCGAAGCGCTCGAGGTCGCTCAACGGAAGGTAGAGACGGCCGCGGTCGAGGTCTTCGCCGACATCGCGGATGAAGTTAGCGAGCTGGAAGGCGACGCCCAGGTCGGAGGCATAGCGGGCCGCGTCCGGCGTGACCGGTTCGAGAACCGGAAGAACTTGCAACCCGATGACCGCAGCCGAGCCGTACATGTAGTCATAGAGCGCCTCGTAGTCTGCGTACTCGGTCACGGTGAGGTCCATCTGCATCGAGTGCAGGAACGCCTCGAAGTGTTCGCGCGGGATGTCCCACCGTTGCACTGTGTCGATGACTGCGCGTCCGACCGGATCGCGGCTTTCACCAGACTTGAGATCGGCGAGAAATTGATCACCCCAGCTTTCGAGGTGGCTGCGCCGGTCGGCGGGGCTGATGGACTCACCAAGATCGTCCACGATGTCGTCTGCATACCTGGCGAAGCCGTAGAGAGCGTGGATGAAGGGCCGCTTGGCCGGTGGCAACAACAGGGTGGCCAGGTAGTACGTCTTGCCGTGTCGGGCGTTGAGCCTGCGGCAGGTTTCGTAGGACGCCCTGAGGTCTGGATCGGTGATCCCCGCGGCGTCCAGGTCGCGCCGCGTCATGCTTTGACCCGCCCACGTTCGACCAGATCCCTGGAAGCCGGTTCAGCGAGTAACGTTGGTCGCAGTTCGTGACACTGTCGGGGCGGGCAGAAGGTGAGCGGCATGACCACTGAGCCTCTCGAAGAGCCGGTTGACCTAGACGACCCGGAGCTCTTTGGCGACTTGGACTCCGAAAAGGTGTCGGAGACAGTACGTGAGGCGTTCGATGGACGCCGCGGTGTCTTCGTGCTGCTGGACGAAGTGCCGGCAGTACGCAAAGAAGCCGATGAACACGACTGGCACACCGTCACCCTCGATACCACCGCGGTCGAGGACCGGGCGGGCTTCATCGCCGCCTTGTCGGACGCTCTCGATCTGTCAGTGGGAATTCCCTCGTGGGACGTCATCGACGAACATCTGCGCGCGCTCGAGCTCGACGAGCCCAATGGGTTGCTGATCCTCTGGGAAGGCTGGGGCTCGGTCGCTGACGCCGACCCTGACTGTTTCGAGATGGCGCTCGAGGTGTTCCAAGATGCATGCATCGCCTGGGCGGCAGACGACTTCCAGGCTGCCGTGCTCTTGGTGGGTGAGGCGTCTGAGACGGATGTGCCGACGTGGTGATTGTTCACAGCACCACGCTCGAGTGAGATGCGTCTCGTCCAACGATCCGTTCGGCTGCCAGACGACCTGAGATCAGCACCATCGGTACTCCGACACCAGGGATGGTCGACGAGCCGGCGAAGACCACGTTGTCGCCCCAGACGTTCTTTGGCCGAAACGGCCCGGTCTGCCAGAACGAGTGTGCCGACGAGAACGGCGAACCGTCTGGCATTCCCTGACGCTGCCAGTCGACGGGATCGGTGATGTGTTCGGCCTCGATGGCGTCGGTGAACCCCACGTAGCCGCGTCGGTCGAGCGTCTCGAGCACGTGATCCCGGTAACGGCGTCGCTCAAACCGCCAGTCGATGTCGGCGGTGGTGTTGGGGGTCGGGAAGAACACGTAGTAGCCCTGACGATCCTGGGGCGCGAGTGAGGGATCGGAGTATGTCGGGTTCGACACTAAGAAGCTCGGATCACTCATCAGTTCGCCACGCTTGATCAGCTGGT
>JBJMHG010000223.1:0-17045 GCA_045807485.1 Actinomycetes bacterium | reverse complement strand
AGAGCCGTCTTGCCGAAGTGATGCCGGGCGTGATCGAAGATCTGGCGCGGCTCATAGCGATTCCATCGTGCGCGTTCCCCGGCTTTCCAGCCGAACCAGTGATGACGATGGCGAACGCCACGGTCGAGCTGCTCCAGCGATCGGGGCTGCCCGACTCGTGTCTCATCGACGTCCCAGACGGATACCCCGTCGTGTACGGAGAGATCCCCGCACCGCCGGGCGCGCCCACGGTGCTGCTCTATGCCCACTACGACGTACAACCGGCACCTCCTGAGCAGGGATGGACGGTCGACCCCTGGACGCCGATGGTGCGCGACGGCCGAATGTTCGGACGCGGCGCAGCCGACGACAAGTCAGGTATCGCCGTACACGCCGCGACTCTTCAAGCTCTTCGTTCGGTGTACGGCGCGAACCTTCCGATCGGCATTCGAGTGATCATCGAGGGCGAAGAGGAAACCGCGTCCCACCTCGAGGGGTTCGTAGCGGCGAACCCGGACCTCTTCCGGGCAGATGTGTTCGTGATCGCTGACGGGGGGAACGAAGAAGTCGGCGTACCTGTGCTCGAGGTCACGACTCGAGGTGGCGTGGTGCTGACGGTTGAAGTCCGCACACTCGAGCAGCCCGTGCACTCGGGCGTTTTCGGCGGTGCAGCACCGGACGCGCTCATGGCACTCATACACATCCTGGCCACTTTGCACGACGACGTTGGCGACGTGGCGGTCGCAGGTTTGCGACGCGGCACCTGGGAGGGCGCAGAGACGTCCGAAGACCTCTTTCGACGGGCTGGAGGGTTGCTGCCCACCACCCCGCTGGTCGGCAGCGGAACGTTGTCGAGCCGGTTGTGGTCGGGACCGTCGATCAATGTGATCGGTTTGGACGCCGCTCCGACCGCGACGGCGGTCAACGCACTGGCCCCGGCAGCACGCGCGATCGTCTCGCTACGCACCCCTCCTGACGCCGATCCCGAGCGCGAACGAGAGATCTTGATCGAGCACCTGAAGGACGCCGCGCCGTGGGGCGTCCAGCTCGACATCGTGCAGGCGGAGACCTGGTCGGGGTGGAGCACCTCCCCCGACGGACCCGCGATCAGCACCGCACGAGAAGCGATGACCGAGGTCTTCGGAGCGCCAACGAACGTCATCGGCAGCGGCGGGTCGATTCCGCTGCTGAACGTTCTGGCGGAGATCAGCCCGCAGGCTGAGTTCGTCCTGTGGGGCCTTTCGGATGCTGAGTCGTCAAACCTTCATTCTGCGGATGAAAGTGTCGATCTCGACGAGCTCAGGCGCATCGCAGAGTCTCAGGTGCTCTTCCTCAGTCGGCTGGCGGGGGTAGTCGGAGCTTCCGCGTGAACCGCGACCACTGACACCAATTCGTCATGCACCCATTCCTGCGACACAGCGGGCCGATTCCGATGGTTCACCGCGGTGCTCCCATGACCAAGGACGACAGCTTGGTCGAGAACACTGAGGCGGCCTTCCAACGCGCTCACGATCTGGGCTTTCGGTACTTCGAGACGGACGTGCACGCCACCAAGGACCACGTCGTCGTGACGTCGCATGACAACAGCTTGCGACGCGTGGCTGGCGAAAGAGTTCGAGTCGACGCTCGTGACTGGACCGATCTCGCCTCGGTGCGCGTCGGTGGCCGGCCCCTCCCCCGTCTGATCGATCTGCTCGATGTCTTCCCCGACGTCCGGTTCAACGTTGACCCCAAAGCTGATTCGGCAGTCCGCCCGCTGGTTGACGTGCTGCGAAGTCGCGACGCACTTGACCGCGTCTGTGTCGCGTCATTCAGCGACCGGCGGCTGAGATGGATCAGGGCCGCGCTCGGCGAGCAGGTCTGCACCGCCGCCGGTCCCCGCGAGATTCGAGTGGCACTCTCGCAGCTGGCGCGTGGGGCAGACATCTGGATCCCCGGTGTGGACGTCCTTCAGGTTCCCAGGCTGCTGAGCCGGGCCAGGGTCAGCGGACGGGCGCAGCGGGTGGATCTGGTGGCCGGAGCCCAGCGGGCTGGAATCCCGATTCATGTCTGGACCGTCAACGACGAGGCCGAGATGGAGCAGCTCATCAGGCGGGGGGTCGACGGCGTGATGAGTGACGACGTGGGGGCCCTGGTTCGCGTCTTTTCGCGCCACGGCTGGCAGCCGGCCGGTCATCGTTCGTTTCCATTGTGATTCAGGTCACGGTCGCCCGTATGGCGCCTTGCTCTGTCAACCGTAGAACCCGACAATTCACCCACTGGTCAGCCCGAAAGTCACTCACTAAGCGGCAGCCCGGGGCCGCACCGCTTCGGAACCTTGCGGTTAGGGAATCCGTCCAACGGGTAGGACGTTGTCCACGTCAGGTATGCAGAGGAGGCGGTTATGGCAGAGCGTTCGCTCCGCGGCACCCGGTTGGGTGCGACGAGTTACGAAAATGACAACGGGGTAGAGCCAGCCGCCCGGCTTGACGTGATCTACGACTGCCCCAACGGACACAACTTCACCATGCCCTTCTCGGTCGAGGCTGATGTGCCAGCAAGGTGGGAATGCCGCTGCGGCGCCATCGCCATCGCGCGTGACGTGCCCCTTCCTGATGAAAAGTCCATGAAGCCGGCCCGCACGCACTGGGACATGTTGCTCGAGCGGCGTTCCATACCCGAGCTTGAAGAACTGCTCGAGGAGCGTCTGGAGTTGTTGCGGGCGTCCGGTGGTGCGCCCAAGGCGTCCGCCTAGTCCAACTGACGCTTGCCCCGACCCGGCAGTCCGTCGGTGACTAATCGATCTGCTTCCGGTTGGAACCGTCTGGTTCGTCCGGGTGCTCATCGTCCACCACTTCACCCGCGACGATGTCGCCATCGGGGTAATCGGTGCGCTTGAGGCGTCCGGTTCGGTCATCCCATCGCAGAACGGTCAGGTTCAAGGATCTGAGAGTTCGGTCCACGCGCTGACCGATCCATACCTTGAGCACGGCGCGCACCGGTGGCAATAGCAGTACCAGTGCGAGGACATCGGTGACGTAACCGGGGAACAGCAGAAACAGCCCGGCAACGAGCAGCAGGGCGTTGTCGGCGCCTCGAGGTCTCCTGCGCCAGGCCGCCCGGATCACAAGCACTCCGGCCAGGGTCGAGGCAAGAAGCAGAAGCAAGGCCGGGCTGAAACCGATCTGGTCGATGACCAGCGAACCGACGTACAGCTCGATCAGCGGAACGGCAATGCACAAGAGGATGAAGAGCAGGCCCATCGTCGTCGCTCACGCCTTTCGGGTCAGCACCAGCGACTTGGCGCGGTCGCTGATCCCCCATTGAGTGACCCGCAGCAGCGCCTCAGCCACGATTGCGCGGCTCATCTTGCTGTCGCCAACTTCTCGTTCGACAAAAGTGATGGGTACTTCGACGATCCGGAGCCCCGCCCGTACCGCTCTGCGCGTGAGGTCGACCTGGAAGCAGTATCCCTGGGAGGCCACCGTGTCCAAATCGATCGCCTGGAGCGCGGACGCCCGATAGGCGCGGTATCCGCCAGTTGCGTCACGGACGCCGAGGCCGAGCATTAGCTGCACGTAGCGGTTGCCTCCCTGACTGAGCATCAGACGACTTTTCGGCCAGTTCACCACTCCCCCGCCATCGACCCAGCGCGAGCCGATAACAGCGTCTGCAGTTCGCAGTGCCGCAAGCATGGTCGGAAGGTGCTCGGGGCGGTGTGACCCGTCTGCGTCCATCTCGACCAGCACGTCGAAGCCGCGCGCAAGCCCCCAACGAAATCCGGCCAGGTAAGCAGCCCCCAGGCCGTTCTTGGAGGTTCGGTGGAGCACGTGAACGTGGTCGTCGGCGGAGGCGAGCTCGTCAGCTCGTGCGCCCGTTCCGTCTGGGCTGCTGTCATCAGCAACGAGAACATGCGCGTCGGGTGTTACCGCACGGACCCGTTCGACAATCCGCGGGAGCGATTCAAGCTCGTTGTACGTCGGGATGATGACGAGCACTTTCCCAACGTCTGTTGACTCAGTCATGCGGCAACCCTGCCGCGTCGTCGTACCTCAACCACGATTGACACTCCCAGCGCCCCGAAGCCGATGAAAGTCATGACCCACCCGGGCCAGGCCCCGAGTCGGGTCGCCAACGTCTCACTGGTGCGAGTCGCAACCGGTGCCACGATCGTTGCTCTTTCAAACTCTGGTGCCCGCGCCTGCACTGTGCCGTCGGGTGCAATCACGCCGCTGATACCGCTCGTCGATGCCACTACGACAGAGCGCGCGTGCTCTATGGCCCGAAGCCGACTGATCGCCCACTGCTGTTCCGCCTGACCGGTGTGACCGTACGTCGCGTTGTTCGTCTGGACCGTAATCAGTTCGCCGCCATCAGCAACCGCGCCCCGAACGGCGTCGTCGTAGGCGACGTCGAAGCAGATCACATCAGCGACGGTCACTGGCCCGAGTTTGAGGTCGCCGGGTACGTCCCCAGCCACGAAGTCCCGTGGGATCCGGTCAAGGCGTGAGATGAAGTTTTCGAGAAGGCCGCGAAGCGGAACATACTCACCGAAGGGAACCAGGTTCTGCTTCACGTAAGTCTCGCCAGGACCGGACGTCGGATCCCAAACTGTTCCTTCGTTGGCGACGTGCTCGCCCCCATCAACATCAACGACGAGGCCGACCAGCACCGGCACACCGATATCAGCAACTGCAGCGCTGATCTTGTCGAACGCGTCCTGGTTCAGCGACGGGTCGATGTCGGACGCATTCTCTGGCCAGATCACCACATCCGGAGCGTCGACCGACCCAGACCGCACCTCCGCAGCCAGCTCGTGGGTGGCTGCCAGGTGTGCATCCAACACCGCTTCCCTGCGGCCGAACGCGTCCATTCCAGTGTCGGACACATTGCCCTGGACGACGGCAACGTTGACCTGCTGGCCGGACGTGGGCGTCGCAATGGCGAGTCCGGACAGGATGGTCAGCGAAGCAAGGCCCAACCCAAGCGCGGCAGGCACGCGATGGCGGTCGACCAGCGCGACGACCGCCCATGCCCCGAACGCTGAGCTCAGCACCACCATGAAGGTCAGCATGGGGACGCCACCGATGGCCACCCACGCGACGTACGGCGCATCGACCTGCGACTGGCCGATTCGACCCCACGGAAATCCGCCGAACGGAATACGCCCGCGTAGGTCTTCTATGGCGACCCACCAGCACGCAACCCACACCGGCCAGCCGGGTATTCGGACGATCAGCACAGCGCCGGTTCCAAAGACTGCCATGAACGCAACAGACATTGCGACCACGAGTCCGTAGGCGTCCCAGCCGATCACGCGAAGCCATGGAGTCAGCAGACCGAAGAACGTCAGGCCGAACGCGGCGCCGATGAGTGCGCCCATGCCGACAGTTCTCTTGATCACCGGAGTGCGGCACGCGTGTAGGAGCAGCAACAGTGATGCGATGGCGACCGGTGCCAGCCACCAGATGTCATACGGAGGAAAGGCCAACCCAACTCCGACACCTGCTGCTGCAGCCAAGCCTGAAGAACCAGCAACGGTCGAGGCCCAGCCCAAGTGACTGGTCCTCCGCGACGCCGGTGGCTCAGCTGCCGGGGTAGCGGCCTCGAGAACGCTCACCTGATGACGGTAACCGGTCTGGAACGGGTCGCGGGTCAGGCTGCTGGTGGCACCACGATGGTGCCGATCGCCCGCACGGCGAGGATGGGTTCGGCGAGCTCTTCAGCACTGGACTCGCCCAGGTCGGGTCTTCCTCGACAGACCACGTACGACGTGAACGTGACCTCGCGACTGCGTCGGCCCACCCGCGTGATGGTGGCGGTCACCTCGAGGACATCACCGGCTCGCACCGGTGCAGTGAACTGCACATCTGAGTAGGAGGCGAACAAGCCTTCGTCGGAGTCGGTCAGGATCATCAGATCCGTTGCCACGTCGCCGAACAGCCCGAGGTTGTAGGCGCCGTCCACCAGGTTCCCTGCGTAGTGGGCGTGTGAATAGGGCACGTAGCGCCGGTGCGTCACCGCCCGCCCGAGTCGAGAGTCGTCGGTCACGCCGTCACCTTTCGAGAAGACTTCTTCTTCGCCGACCGGTTCTGTCGCCCGTTGGTGCCGCCGGCCAGGCGATGCACGAGGTAGCTGGCGACCTCGCCGGGTGTGGTGCCTTTGACGAAGATCCGGTCGACACCCAGGTCAGCAGCCGCTGACTCATCAAAACGTGGCCCTCCGACAACGAGAACTGGCGCCGTACCCGCGGGATAGGCCTCGCGGAAGGCAGCTGACATCTGGGTGACGTTGTGGACATGTGCGTCGCGTTGTGTGACTACCTGGCTCACCAGGACGGCGTCTGCGCGCAAAGACTTCGCCCGCTCCACCAGGTCGGGGACTGACACTTGGGCTCCGAGGTTGTGCACCTCGACGTCGCTGTACGCCTCGAGGCCCTTCTCCCCTGCCCAGCCTTTGAGGTTCAAAATCGCATCAATGCCGACGGTATGTGCATCGGTTCCGATACAGGCCCCGATCACCACCAGCGGTCTGCGGAGCGCACGGCGAACAGCGGCGCTCACTTCTTTGGGCGACAACATGGGGAACTCTCGCTCGATAACCCGGACTTTGGTCAGGTCGACGAGGTGGCTGCAACGTCCATAGACCACGAAAAATGTGAAGTCAGGACCCATGGGCTTGGCGTGTACCACCATGGCAGGCTCGAGCCCCATCTTCTGCGCCAACTGGAGCGCAGCACCTTCGGCCCGTTTGTCGTGCGCGATCGGCAGCGTGAAGGACGTCTGGACGAGACCGTCACCGGTGGCGTCGCCGTAAGGCCTGATGATGTGCGCGTCAGTCATGAGCGGCCGCCCTTCGTCGAGGCGAAGTGTTCATCGAGGAGTTCGTTCGCTGGGTTGTAGTAAGCGGCCGCCTTCTTTGCCACACCGTCGAGCCCGCGTCCTGCATCGGCGGGACGCTTCATGAGGCCAAACGTGCCGTCTGCGATTGCGTTGAGCAGCTCGTCATCGACGATCCGCTCGAGCAGGTCGATGGCCTCTGAAAGAACCTGATGAGCACGCTGCACGACGAAGCCGTCGGGGGCGGGCTGGAAGTCGTCGGCCAGTCCTCGTGTCGAGTCCATGACGTACCTCACGTTCTGCAGGGCCAGGTCGCGGTCTGAGAGCCATGGAGTGTGCACAGCCTCGGTCAGCATGCCGACGAGCAGGATGTCTTGCGCCGTCATGGAGCCCACCAGGTTGAAGAACCCGTTGAGCAGGTAGCCACCAAAGATGTCACCTGTCATATGTTTGGTCGGCGGCATCCATTTCAGCGGTGCGTTGGGAAACAGCTCGCGGGCCAACAACGCGTGGGCGAGCTCAAGCCGAAATGACTCGGGAACGGTCGGGTTGATCTCGAAGGCGTGGCCGAGACCAAGTTGGTCATCAGCCAGTCCCGCTTCTTTACCAAAGTACTCGTTGAGCAGTTGGCTGACCGTCACCGTGTGAGCCGCCTCGATACCGTCCGCGGTCGTCAGATAGTTGTCTTCGCCGGTGTTGATGATGATGCCGGCGCGTGCGTGCACCCTTCTGCTGAACCGTTGGTCGACGAAGGTACGGATCGGGTTGATGTCGCGGAAGAGAATTCCGTACATCGAGTCGTTCAGCATCATGTCGAGGCGCTCGAGCCCGGCCAGCGTTGCGATCTCGGGCATGCAAAGCCCTGAGGCGTAGTTGGTGAGGCGCACATAGCGGCCGAGCTCGGCCGACACTTCGTCAAGAGCCGCGCGCATGAGCCGAAAGTTCTCTTGCGTCGCGTACGTGCCCGCATACCCCTCCCTGGTCGGACCTTCTGGAACGAAGTCGAGCAGCGACTGACCAGTAGAACGGATCACCGCGACGATGTCGGCACCCTCGCGGGCGGCTGCCTGCGCCTGCGGTATGTCCTCGTAGATGTCGCCGGTCGCCACGATCAAGTAGATCCATGGTTTTGGCGGATCGCCGTATTTCTTCACCAGTCGTGAGCGGGTGCGGCGGTTGGCGTCGATCGTCCGCATGCCGGCCGCGACGGCTCGCTTGGACGCGGCCCTCGCCCTGGTTGCGTGACGACCTTCGGGAACGACGAACGTGACCCCGCCGGCGGCGGCCTTCTGGGCCAGGCTGAGCACGTCCGCATACTCGCCGCTGGCGAGTGCGTGCCATACCGGAAGGGCCGCACCGTGCTCGAGACCCACGTCTTCGCGGACGGCGTCGACGAGGTGATTGACCCACGGTTCACCGTCGGGGTCAGCCCCGGAAAGGCCGGCCAAGCGAAGTGCTGCCCGCTCGACCGAGACCGTGGTGTGGTTCTGAGCCAGGGTGACGATGGGACGACCGGCCTTCTTGGCCAGCGACCTGGCCCGACGTACGACTTCGGGATCGAGTGCGAGCTTGCCCTTTCGGGATCTCGATGAGCCGGCCACTGAACGTGGTGTCACGGTGTCCTCCCAGCCTCTGCTGCATAGACGGTACGGCCAGCGACCACAGTGCGAAGGCACCGGGGATCATCGGCTTGCGGTTCCAGTGACGGAAGCCCCGGAACGCCGCCGCGTGGGTCGGTCGACCACGCCGCGACTCGCTCGTCAGGAGCCTCTACCACCAGCTCGCCGCACTGCCAGACGGCGAGGTGGGCAGGCTCGCCCACGACGAGTCTGCCGCCGCGCCGTGCGGCCGCTCGCCATCCGCCACGTGTGTGAGCGGTGAACGCTGCGCGCGGTGTCAAACGCTGATCGATCTGATGGTGGTGGACTGCCGCTCTCACCGCTTGCCATGGAGCAAGTGGCGTGACAGGCGCATCGGACCCGAACGCGAGCGGCACTCCTGCGGCTTGCATGGAGGCGAAAGTGTTGAGTGTGCGTGCTCGGTCCGCGCCGAGGCGTGCTGCGTACATGCGGTCGTCCCCACCCCACCACTCGTCGAACACAGGTTGGACACTCGCCAGCACCCCCAATCGAGCGAGCACCTCGCATGCGTTTACGTCAACCATCTCGACGTGCTCCAGCCGATGGTTCGCAGCTCTGACCACGTCCTCGCCGACACGTGTAGCAGCCTCAGAGAAGCCGGCGATCACCATGTCCATGGCACCGTCGCCGATCACGTGGTAGCCGGCTTGAATGCGCTCGATCGAGCAGGCCGCGACGTGGTCACGAATTTCGGCTGCTGTTGTGTACGACGTGCCGTGCGTGTCGGCGTCGGCATATCGCTCACGCATCAACGCTGTACGAGAACCGATGGCTCCATCGACAAAGTGATCTCCCGCCGCGCCCGCCGCGCCCAGCGAGACCGCGATCGATGGTCCTCCCCCTTCGCCCCAATAGCCAACGACGTCGACTCCGACCTCAGGGCCGACCCTCTTCAGCAGGTCGGTGAAGTCCTCCGGACTCGAGATGTCGGGACCGCCCAGCTCATGAACGGTCGCGATACCAAGGGACGCCGCACGCTCGAGGCACGCACGCTGCGCTGCGCGACGCTGTCCGATGCCGATCGAGTCGAGTGCAATTCGACGAACACGGTGGTGCGCGTCTTGGGACAGCCATCCGTCCTCGGAGAAGCCAGAGGCTGCTCTCACATCGGGGGCTAGATCGATCAGCGCTGTCGACGCGACGCACGAGTGCACGTCGACTCGCGACAGGTACACGAGTGCACCCGGGGCTGCCTGGTCGATCTCGTCGCGGTGGGGTGGGCGCGACTCTGGCCAGGTCGTCTCGTCCCACCCGTGACCCAGAAGCACGCTGCCTTCGTGGCGCGTTGCGGCGTCCCGCAGCCGGGCGAGCGCCTCGGCACAGCTACCTGCGGTGGCGAGGTCGAGCCCTTGCAGGTGAAGACCGGTGGCCGTGGCGTGTACGTGCGAGTCGACGAACGCGGGAGCCACCCACGCCCCGTCGAGGTCGATCACGTCGTCCATGTCGTCGAGGTGTGCGTTCGCGGCGCCGTCGGAGCCGACCCAGGCGACCAGGGCGTCCTCGACGACGAGCGCAGTGGCAAAGGGATCGCTAGAACTGTGCACGCGCCCACCGCGGTACAGCGTGGTCGTCACGCAGGCTGTCCTGCGGTGTCGTGATCGAGCCGCCTGGTGAACAGGTCGCGGACGCCAGAGGACCGGCGCAGCAGGTCAAAGGCATACTCGGCGTGGCCCGGGGTGTAGCCGTTCCCGACCAACATCGTCACATCGGATGCCAGTCCCTCAGCACCTAGAGCTGCGGCCGTGAACGAAGTCGCCATCGAGAAGAAGATCACGGTGCCACCTTCGGGCGACGTGGCGAGTATCGCCCCGTGCTCACAACCAGGCACGTCGACGCACACCACGGTGATGTCGGCGGGCTGCCCGAGTGCTGCCGTGACGGCATCGGAGAGCGCGACCGGGTCTCGAGCATCAGCAAGGACCACGTGGTCGGCCAACCGCACGCCGCGGAGCAGGTCGGCCTCCTCGTCGAACGGCACGATGCCGACGGTCGTGGAAGCTCCGGCATCCCGGGCCGCGGCCAGAGACAACGACCCGCTCTTGCCGGCGCCCCCGATAACAGCCACAGTCGGCGTCCGCCCTCGCCCCGCGTACTCGCGAACGATTCGAGCGGTCAGCGCTGGTGCGCCGGCCACGTCCATCACTGCCATGGCCAGGGTCGGTGGCAGGTCTTCGGGCACGGACGCGGCGATGGTGCGTCCGAACAAGATCGCGTGACCTTGGCAGGGCACCTGCTCTGAGCGCCCGTCCCACTGTGCCAAACCGTCGGTGATCACCAGTGGAGTCAGACTGAGTGACACCAGCGTGGTGATCTGTTGGCCAACGTGCACGTCGAGGCTGGCGTCCGGCCCGACTGCTTCGACTGTGCCGACCAGCATTCCGCCTGAGCCCGTCACCGGGTTTTGCATCTTGCCTCGGTCGGCGACTATCTGCAGCACCTCAGCGCGCACGGCCTCGCCGTCGCCGTCGTGCTTGGTGATGAGCTGGCGAAACGAGGCTGCGTCGAGGTTGAGGACCGAGACCGCAATCCTGATCTCGTCCGGCCAGATCTCAGGCGAAGCGTCCAAGCGCTGAGCCGCCTGTGGCAGCACGCCCGCAGGCTCCAGAACCCGGTGCAGCCCAACCGGTGAGGAGGGCGTGGTTCGACTCACCGGGCGATATTGTCAGGCCACCGGGGTGCCCGCCAGCACCGGTCACCGAATTTATCCGTTTGCCAGGGAGAATCTCCGGTCAGTCATTGCCTCAGCCGGAAGATCTCCGTACCCTCGCCGAAAGAGCCGAGAACACCCGGCTGGTTCAGGTGCGCCCAGAGGAGGCCTGGTGAGCGGATCGAACGGGACACTGCCCCAACCGTACGACTATCGCCAGCGTGAGCTGCGTGAGCCGGACTGGACCCGGTTCCCCGGTTGGGCAGAAGTCACCGTCGCTGAGTGGGAAGACGCCCAGTGGCAACGCGTCCACTGCGTCAAGAACCTCAAGCAGCTTCGGGCTGTGATGGGCGATCTCGTGAGCGAGGAGTTCTACGAGGATCTCGAGCTCGACCAGGCTGAGCGCGCCACCATGTCGATGTTGATCCCACCGCAGATGGTCAACACGATGGTTCCGTGGAGCCACGATGCGGGGACGCCGCCGACGGCATCCTTCACCGAAGCGCTCTACGCCGATCCAGTTCGTCGTTACATGCTTCCGGTGTTCAGCGACCGCCGACCTGATTGGCCGTCTCACCCGTATGCCAGCCGTGACTCTCTGCATGAGCACGACATGTGGAAAGCAGAAGGTCTCACCCACCGCTACCCCACCAAAGTGCTGGCCGAAGTTTTGTCGACCTGTCCGCAGTACTGCGGGCACTGCACTCGCATGGACCTCGTGGGCAACTCCACCCCCCAGGTCACCAAACTCAAGCTCGCGCTCAAGCCCGTTGACCGTATGCAGGCACATATCGACTATCTGCGCGCCACCCCCTCGGTGCGGGACGTCGTCGTGTCCGGCGGTGACGTGGGCAACATGCCATGGAAGAACCTCGAGAGGTATGTCGACCAGCTGCTCGACGTCGAAAACGTGAGAGACATCCGTCTGGCCACCAAGGCACTCATGGGCCTTCCACAGCACTGGTACTCAGACGAGGTGCTTGCGGGCGCCGAGCGTTTGGCGACCAAGGCGTCCGCACGCGGTGTTGGATTGGCGGTGCACACCCACGTGAACCACGCTAATTCGATCACTCCCCTGGTGAGCCGAGCGTCTCGCGGACTGCTCGACGCCGGAATTCGCGATGTACGCAACCAGGGCGTCCTGATGGCCGGTATCAACGACTCCGCGGAGCGCATGCTCGACCTCTGCTTTGCGCTGCTCGACGGCGCGAGCATCCTGCCTTACTACTTCTACATGCCCGACATGATTCCGTTCGCCGAGCACTGGCGTGTGCGGCTGTCAGACGCCCAGCGACTTCAGACCCAGATCATGGGCTACCTGCCCGGCTTTGCCACGCCACGCGTCACGTGTGACGTCCCGTTCGTCGGCAAGCGCTGGGTGCACCAGGTCGACGAGTACGACCACGTGCTCGGTATCTCGTACTGGTCGAAGAACTACCGCACGGGCATCGAGCTCGACGACCCGGACGCCGTGCGCAAGAAGCACGTCTACTACGACCCCGTGCACCTGCTTCCTGATGAGGGGCAGGAGTGGTGGGTGAATGAGGGTCACCCGCGCGGACACATAGCGGCCGAAACACACCAGGCGGCCGCCGCGTCAAGAGCCGCTGCCGCAGCCGACCTCGCGTCCAGCCATTGACGCTCAGTCGCTGAGCACGTCCAGCGTGTCTTGATAGCGCACCGCTGCCCTAACCGGGTCGAACGGGCCGTGCTTGTGACGGTCAGCCCGTAGCCGGTCTCGAGCATCGGCCAGGCCCTGCCTGAGCTGCTGCGCCATGATCTCAGCGTGCGTCAGGGTCGGTTCCGTCGTTGAGGTCGTCCCTCCGGTCGAGGTGCCCGAAGGCGTCCACGTGCTCGTGGTGCCGGTTCCCGTTCCGGGATCGGTGCGATCACCGCTGCGGGATCCCGAGGTCGCCGATCCGGTGCGTCCGGCGTCGGAGCGAGCCCGGAAGACCTCAGCTGCCCAGAGTGAGCCGTTGCCTCGGACCACGGCGATCCCGACATCGTCGGCATCGGCGTAGAGGATGTTGGCTCGGTGTGGTGCGGAGTTCATCATCACGTCGTGCAGCGACTGCACGGAGCCCGCGTATGCGACGTTCTCGGCGATCCACGTCCAGCAGCAGGCACGACCCCCGAGGTCTGGAGTGTGCTCGAGGGTTCCCGACTTGGCCATGATCGAGGCGCGCTCGGCGGCGATGGCCGACAGGTCAGATGCGTAGTCGAGCGGAGCCAGCCCGGCGTTGGCCCTGGACTGATTGACCAGGGTGAGCAGACTGCCCGCCTCGCCAGAGGCTTCCACCTCGGTGCCGACGCTGCGCCAGGCTGCTGGGATGACAAGGGCGGCAACGATCGCCACCGCAGCGAGTCCGACCGCCACCACCGCCAGTCGGTGCAGCGGAGCGGCCGAGCCGCCCGTCCACCTGCCGCTAGCCATGGTCGACTGATCTGCGCGCCGTCGCCCTGACACAGTTCTCGCTCTCTGTCGCTGGTTGCTGAGTCACTGCCGGGCGACGGTGCTGACCCAGTCGGGTCGTCGCCTTCGTGACCATTTCGTGATTCTTCGGTCGCCAGCGACCATAACGCGAAAAGGTGAGCCGGCCGCAAATCAACGCCCAGCCTCGGCGCGTCTGGAAAATCCGCGCAAAACGGACACCCGCGTGTGGGCTTGGTGGCGGGCTTACTCCTGGACGGAGCCGGGAATGCCCGGCGGCCGGTTCTCGTAAGGAACGCTCAGCACCACGGTGGTCCGGGTCGTCACGTGTGCGCTGGCCCGCAGGTCTCCCAGCAGCTGCTCGAGAGCGCTCGGGCTGGCCACTCGAACCTTCAGCACGTAGTTGTGATCGCCGGCGACGCTGTAGCAGGACTCGACAGCTGTGAGATGTGCCACCCGGTCAGAAATGTCGTCAGGGTCAGAGGGATCAATGGGCGAGATCGAGACGAATGCGGTCATCGGCAGTCCGATGGCTTGCGGGTCGACATTGGCGCGGTAGCCGATGATGACGCCGCGCTGCTCGAGCCGGCGAACCCGCTGGTGGGCGGCGGAGGTGGAAAGGCCCGTGTGCTTGGCCAACTCGGTGTAGCTCATGCGACCGTCGCTGCTCAAGAGCTGCACGATTTGGCGGTCGTGGGCGTCCAGTTCCTCCACGGGCGAGACTCTAACGGCCACCCGGGCAGACCATCGGCTAGGGCTTTAGGGAGCGTCCGATCACCAGGCGTTGGATCTGGTTGGTTCCTTCCACGATCTGCAGCGCCTTGGCCTCACGGAAGTAGCGCTCGGCTGGGAAGTCCTTCACATACCCGGCTCCTCCGAGTACCTGGATCGCGTCGGTGGTCACCTTCATCGCCATGTCGGTCGCAAAGAGCTTGGCCATGGCTGCCTCGGTGCCGAACCGCTCGCCGCGGTCTCGGCGTCGAGCCGCCGCGAGATACAGCGAACGACCCGCGGCGACTCCCGTTGCCATGTCGGCGAGCAGGAATGACAGACCCTGGAACTGCGCGATCGGACGTCCAAACTGCTCTCGCTCGTGCGCGTAGGTCACCGCGAGATCTAGAGCCGCCTGCGCAATCCCCACGGCACAAGCGGCCATGCCCAGCCTTCCGGCGTCCAGCGCCGCGAGAGCGATCGAGAAGCCCTGTCCTTCTGCGCCGATCAGACGGTCGCGTGAAACGCTGACCTCGTCGAACACGATTTGAGCCGTTGGCGACGCGGTGAACCCGAGCTTGTGTTCCGGGGTGCGCGCTGAGAGCCCAGCACTACCGCCATCGACGTGTAGGCATGAGATGCCTTTAGGCCCGTCATCGGACGTGCGAACCATGGCGACGTAGTAGTCAGCAACACCACCATGGCTGATCCACGACTTCACTCCGTTGACGACATACCCGTCGGCGTTCGATGTGGCCCGAGTCTGGAGCGCGGCGGCGTCTGAGCCGGCGGACTCCTCAGACAGGCAGTACGCCCCAAGCAGGTCGCCTCCAAGCATCTCCGGCAACCATCGCCGCTTCTGCTCGTCGGTGCCGTAACTCGCGAGGGGAAAGCAGGACAGCGTATGAACGCTGACGCCAAGGCCAACCGTGGCCCAAGCACCAGCGAGTTCTTCGACCACCTGGAGGTAGTCGTGCAGCGGAAGTCCAGCGCCGCCGTACTCCTCGGCGAAGGGCAGGCTCAGCAGCCCTGCCGCGCCAAGCGTCCGGAACAGATCACGGGGAAACTCCGCCGCCTCTTCCGCGGATGCGGCGTAGGGCTCGAGCTGTTGGGCACACATCTCCCGAACCAGGGGCAGAAGTTCGACCGCCGCGGGGTTGGTGAACTCGCGTTCAACTCGGAAAGGCACCGTTGTTCCGTCCTCAGGCGCTGAAGGATTGGTCGACGACCACCAGGTCATGCGTCGTCTGATTCAGGGACTCGACACCGTCATCAGTCACCACGACGATGTCCTCGATCCGGGCGCCATGTCGTCCCGCCAGGTATATGCCGGGTTCGACGCTGAAGGCCATTCCCGGACGGAGCGGCTCGTCGTTGCCGGCGACGATGTACGGCTCCTCGTGCGTTTCGAGACCAATTCCGTGTCCCGTTCGATGGATGAAATGTTCACCGAACCCGGCAGCGTCGATAGGCTCGCGCGCCGCCGCGTCCACCGACTCGGCAGTCACTCCCGGGCGGACCGTCGCTACGGCGCGAGCTTGAGCGTCTTGCAGCACTCGGTAGTACTCCAGGAAGTCGGGAGGCGCGTGGCCAATTGCGTAGGTCCGGGTCGAGTCGGAGCAGTAGCCACTTGGCAGCGAGCCACCGATGTCGACGACGACCACGTCGCCAACGTTCAGCCGGCGGTCTGACACCTCATGATGAGGGCTCGCGCCATTCGGGCCGCTTCCGACGATCACGAAGTCGACCGTGTGGTGGCCAGCTTCAAGGATGGCCTCGGCGATGTCGTCCGCAACTTCACGCTCAGTACGACCCGGACGCAGAAGGTCGGGAACTTGTTCGTGGACTCGGTCGATCGCCCGGCCCGCCCGCCGGAGCTGCTCTACCTCTTGGACGGTCTTGATCATTCGAAGCTCGCGAAGAATGTCACCAGCAAGCTGCTGGCGAGCCGACGGCATCGCGTCCCGCAGCTTCAGAACCGCCAATGCCGACATGGTGTTGCTGAGTGCGACTTTTGCGGCTCCGGGAAGCAGGCTGGCGACCAGCGAATAGGGGTCGTCGGTCTCGGACCATCCGTGGATCGTCACAGCCAGCGTTCCCAGCGGGGATGCCTCCGCAGCGGCAACTTCGAGCTGCGGAGCGACCAGGCACGGTTTGCCCGAAGAAGGAATGATGAGGCAGGTCAGCCGCTCCAGCGCCACGGCCTCGTATCCGGTGAGGTACCTGAGGTCTGGCCCCGGTGTGATCAGCAGTGCATCGGCGCCCGCTTGAACCGTGGCCGCTTGCGCGGCCGAGATTCGGTGATCGTCGAACGTCATCTCCACGAAGGTCACCGTACCTGCGGTGAACTGGTCAGGCTGTGGTGGAGTCGCGCTGCACTTGGAGCTCAGTCCCGCTCGGTCCGGCCAGACCAGCGGCGATGGCGTGAATCAGTCGAGGCGCCTCGGCTGGGTCAAGCTGAAAGGTTCCCAGGCAGGTGGAGTCGCGCCACCAGCTGAGCACAAAGAGCCCGGCATCGTCGTGATACGAGACGCGAAGGAACCGGCCTTCGTCCCGCGGGTCGAAGAAGACCGCTCCTTGGTGCGGAATCGGACTGACGCTCCCCATGGTTCGAGGGTGCGACTTCGCTGTATTTCACGTCAAGCAACTCGTTAGATCTGTTCCAGATCTGACATGACCCGCCGACGTCTGGGTCAGCTCGCGTCCGCGCCTTCCGTCGGCAGTGGTACTCGATGTCGGCGGTAGGTTCCATGCATGGCAACGACACCGAGACTGATGTTGCTCGACTCCGCTTCGATGTACTTCCGGGCCTTCCACGG
>JBJMHG010000222.1:0-9648 GCA_045807485.1 Actinomycetes bacterium | reverse complement strand
TTCCTGGACGACTACTTCGAAAACGATGCGCTCAAGGGCTACATGGCCGCGTCCTCCACCACCGGCACCAAGGTCGGTCCCATGTCAGCTGGCTCCGGGCTCGTCTCGCTCATGATGATGATGGGCGAGCACGACGGACATCTGGGCTCGTGGTCCTTCCACAAGGGTGGCAACGGCGGCTTCACTCAGCTGCTGGCTCAGGCCGCGCAGTCGTTCGGCGCCGAGATCAAGCTCGAGTCACACGTTGACCATGTGATCACTCAGGACGGTGAGGCCACAGGTGTCGTGCTCGACGACGGAACCGAATATCACGCGAACGTAGTGGTTAGCGCACTCGATCCGCGTCAGACCTTCCAGCGCCTGGTCGACCCACGCGAGCTACCCAGTGAGCTGAACGACGCCATCGACCGCTTCCAGTTCAACGGCACCAGCGCGAAGGTGAACTTCGCCCTCGACGGTGCGCCGAAGTATCCGGCCCTGGGCGACCGCACCGACCAATACCGCGGGTTCGTCAGCATCGCTCCCACTGTTGAATACCTCGAGCGGGCTTATGACGCGGCCAAGTACGGCTGGTACAGCGAGCGGCCTTATCTCGACATGTGTATTCAGTCGTTCCTTGATCCCGACATGGCTCCGCCCGGAAAGCACGTGATGTCGTGCTTCGTCCAGTACGCGCCGTACCACCTCAAGGGCAGCGACTGGGACACCGAGCGCAACAACCTGGGTGACACGGTGCAGGCCACCATCGAGTCTTTCTTTCCTGGCTTTGGCGACCTGGTGCTTCACCGGGAAGTGGTCACACCGCTCGACATCGAGCGCGTCGTGGGGCTGTCAGAGGGGAACATCTACGCCGGTGACTTCTTGCTGCCGCAGATGTACTTCTTCAGGCCGGCACCTGAGTGGAGTCAGTACCGAACTCCCATCGAGGGCTACTACCAGTGTGGGTCGGGCACACACCCGGGTGGATGCGTCATGGGAGCACCAGCCCGACTGGCGAGCCAACAGATTTTGAAAGATCGCGCCGCGAAGGGCTGAGCGGCGCACAAATCTCAGCACCCGTGCACTGATTCCTGAGAGGCTTTTGCTCGTGCGCCTCCGTGTCGTCGTGCTCGTCTACGTGGCGCTGTTTGTGGCCGAGCTGTCGTGGTCGGGCGTCACGCCGCTGATCCCGTCGTACATCGACCAGTACGACCTCACCGACTTCCAGGGCGGACTCGTACTCTCAGTCGCCAGCTTCGGCATTCTGATCGTCTCGATTCCGGCCAGCATGATGACCAAGCTGGTCAACCCGCGCACCATGACGCTCGCCTCAATGGCGGTGATCGCCATCTCGGGATTCGCCATGTGGATGGCGCCGGGCTACTGGTGGATCATCGCCGCGCGCCTTTTGTTCGGCCTCGGTTTCGGAATCCTCTACGTGTCGATGACGGCATGGCTGGACGACGCCGCTGGTGACAAGAGCGCACGCGTACTCGCGCTGACGACGTCCATCGTCGGAGTGGCAGCAACGGTGGCGCCGGCCTTGACCGGGTCGGTAGCTCACCACTTTGGGCTGAGTGCGCCCTTCGTCGGACTTGCGGCCATCACCACGCTGCTCTTTGTCATCTTGCTGTTCGACCGGTCGGGAACAGGCTTGAAGAAAGAGCCAGCCCCACCTCTGCGAGACCTGACCCGCGCTGCGACAGCAGACCCTGGCCTGTCCAACATGCTGTTGCTCACCATCGCGGCGGCGACGCTCTGGATGACTGCCGATCTTCTGGTGCCCCTACGCCTCGACGACGCCGGGCTGGACGTCGCCGCCATCGGCCTCACCTTTTCAATTTCGGCATTGATTTTCGTCGGCGCAAGCGCGTTGACAGCTCGGCGCGCAGAGCAGTGGGCGCGTCCGCGTCTGGCGGGCTGGTGGACCCTCGCGTTGGCCGTGACGACGGCGCTGCCCACGGCGTTCTCCGGACTTCCGGTGACGCTCATCTTTCTTGTGGGCGCCGGTATCACGACCGGTGTGATCGTGGCCCTGACCTACCCGTTCGGGCTTCAAGCCGTGGAGCGCGGAGCGGTGACGGTGGCGGAGATGAGCGCTTTGGCGAACATCATCTGGGCCCTGACCGGGATGGCCGGACCGACTGTCGGTGGCGCATTCGCCCAGTGGGCAGGCGACCAAGTGGCGTTCGGAGCGCTGGCCCTGGTTTCAGCCGTCGTGGGGTTCATCGTCTTGCGCGGCAGCCGGTCCGCAGAGCCCGAGCTACTTCAGCAACAGCGCAATCCCGACGGCAATCAGCCAAAGTGACCACACCACGTAGGTGATCGGCGTGAGCTGCGCGGCGACCTTCCACCCCTTCTCTTCGGCGGGGCCAACGAACTCGAGCGAGCACACCATGAGAGCCGCGCCGACCACGATTCCAACAACTGCGAGCCACGTGGCGACGAGCGACACTTGGATGGCTGCGACACCGACCAGCACGGTCCAGAGTCCGGTGAACAGATACCCAAGATGTTCGCCGACCGCCACTCCCAGGTATCGGTTGGTTGACTGGAAGACGACGCGGGCCGCTGCGCGTTCTTCGGGCTCGCCCTCCAGCCCGACGCGAGCCAGGTAAGGAACCAAGAAGGGCCACCTGACCAAGCCAAGGAACTGGACCAAGGCCGCCAGTATCCCCACGGCCGACGTCGTGAACAGAAGTATCCAGCCAGCGCCGACGAGTTGGCTCGACACCAGGATCACCAGTGGCACGAGCGCAATGGCCGTCAGCGCAAAGAGCCACCACAGCAGCAGCAGCGGTACGCCGCCCGCGCGGAACTTCTCGAACACCTCATCGGTCGGTTGACGCAAGATGTCGGGGTAGTCAAAGCGTGCCGCAAGTAGAGCGAACAGGGCGTTGAAGGCGACGGGCAGTGCAATCAGCACCAACCCAGTGACGACCGTTGAGTTCATGCTCAAGCATCGTAACGAGATGGTTAGCCTGGCGTCCTGATTTCAGCCTCCAGCGCCTCCGCATCGAACTTTTCGAGGTCGGGCTTCCGGTCGTCGTTGTTTTCCGGTTCGGTCTGCTGCTCTTTGCGCAAGGTGATCTGCGGGACGAACCAAGCGAGGATGAATGCGATCGCCATAATCGGTACTGCAACCAGAAACGTGAAGTCAGTCGCCCGCGCGAACGCGCCAATCACTTCTGACTGCAGCTCTGCAGGCAGCGAATGAATGATGGACATCGACGACGTCGGGTTACCGCCGGTCTGCGAGCTGGGTGGCAGAATTCCTTGCAGCTCAGTCGCAAGCCTCGCCGCCCACACCGCCCCGAAAACCGCGGTACCAAATGACCCACCGATTGAGCGGAAGAACGTTGCACCGCTGGTGGCTGTACCAATGTTGCGTGCCGGTACGGCGTTCTGGACCGCCAGGATGAGCACTTGCATCATGTTGCCCAACCCGGCGCCCAACACAAACATTGCAATCGAGATCTGCCAGTACGGAGTGTTCGCACCGAGCTGCGACAGCAGGAAGAGTGCGATCGTCGCCAACGCCGACCCGATGATGGGAAAGATCTTGTAGCGCCCGGTCTTGGTGATCAGGCGTCCGCTCAAGATTGACGTGAGCAACACCCCACCCATGAGCGGCAAGAGCTGAAGACCGGCAACCGTCGGGCTCGACCCGTACACCACTTGCAAATAGATCGACAGGTAGACAATCGAACCGAACATCGCGAAGCCGACAACGAATCCGATCGCGGACGTCATGGTGAACACGCGGTTCCGGAACAGATCCATCGAGACCATCGGCTCGGGATGGCGAAGCTCCTGGAACACAAACGCCGTCAGCGCACCCAGACCCACCGCGGCGAGGCCAATGATCTGTGCGGATCGCCACGCGTACTGGTTGCCTCCCCAGACCGTCACCATCAGCAGGCTGACCACACCAATGACGAGCAAGGACGCCCCAAGCCAGTCAATCTTGTGCTGTTGCCGGTGACGGGGAAGGTGCAGCACAGAACCGAGGACGAGGAAGGCAGTGATGCCGAGTGGCAGGTTGATGTAGAAGATCCAACGCCATGACAGGTGCTCGGTGAAGAATCCACCCAGCAGGGGCCCAATCACGCTGGCGACACCGAAGACAGCACCAAACAATCCGGCGTATCGCCCGCGCTCTCGCGGCGGAATCAGGTCGGCGAGCACGGCCATCACGAGCACCATGAGTCCACCGCCACCAAGGCCCTGCAGAGCACGGGTAGCGATGAGCTGAGACATCGACTGCGACAACCCGGCCAAGGCGGAGGCGGAAACAAACACCACGACGGCGATCTGCAACATCAGCTTGCGGCCGTAGAGATCGGAGATCTTTCCCCAGATCGGAGTACTCGCGGTGGCGGCCAGAAGGTAGGCCGTCACAACCCACGAAAGCTCATTGAGGCCACCGAGGTCGCTCGTGATCGTCGGAAGCGCAGTCGACACGATGGTCTGGTCGAGCGCCGCAAGCAGCATCGTGAGCATGAGCGCGCCCAGCGCCCAGTACAAGTGACGGGTCGCGGGCTCGCCACTGGTCGGGTCGGACGTCACGCTGGTCGCTGGTGGGTGCGACTCAGCCGAGGAAGTGTCAGTCACAAAGTCTCCAAGCTGTCCGCCAGCTGGCGGATGAGGCGAATTAGGTCTGAGCGGTCGGCGTCTGACCAGCCCTTGAGAGCGTCGGCGAGCATCGCCAGGCGTTGTGCTCTGGCCTGGCGAACGAGCTTTTGTCCAGACTTCGTTACCGCAAGAAGGTGGGCGCGGCCGTCAGCTGGATCTGCTGTGCGCGTGATGTACCCATCTGACTCAAGAGCGCTGAGATGTCGACTGACGGTCGACAGGTCGAGCAAGGAACGGTCGGCCAGCTCGCTTGCTCTCAGTGGCCCAAAAGTCATCAGGTGCCACAGCAGAGTGAGCACGGACTTGTCGTGTGCTGATCCCGCTGACTTTCTTCTGGCAACGATCATCACGTCGCGAAGGGCGTCCGCAAGGTCGACCAACTCGCGCTGCGCCGACTCGTCTTTCGCCGGGGCTCGGTCGCCCGGCACTTGCAGCACCGGATCTTGTGTTCGATCTTTAGTTGGTTGCACCATGCAACTATACTTGGTGCGGAGGGTCATCGCCACTTTGCTTGTCGAGCGGCCCGAGAGCTCGGCGCAAGAAGCCCGCCCGCGTTACTGGACGGCGAGCCAGACGTTCCCAGGACCGATGTAGCTGGCCCCGGCGCCCCAAGCGGCGATGGTTCGGTGCTCGCTGGTCACGGCAATCTCGCCGTAGTCACCGTAGATCTCCGCAAAACCCTCTGGTGAGAGGTACCCGGCGCCAGTGGTCGCCGTGCTGAGCCGAACTGGCTGAGACCAGGTCTGGCCGCCGTCGGACGACTCTCGGTACCAGACGTTCCATGCAATCGGGTCCAGCCCGTTGGTCTGGTTGTACCAGATGCGCACGTCACCGTTGCCAAAGCTGTCTACCCTCGGCCCGGTTGCGTTCTCGCCGGCCACAGACAGGGCAATGCGCGAACCCCAAGTTTCACCGTCGTCGTCTGAGGTCCTGACATATATGCGCTGCGGCTGCCCAGCGACATTGGATCCCTCGTATGCAAAGACCAGGTGTCCGCGAGCATCGTTGGCCACACTCGCCTGCCCGATGTAGTAGTCGTCACTGCACCCAGCGGAAACGCAGGGAACGCCGCGCTGCACGGTGTCAACCTTGGATCGGTGCCACGTGCGTCCATTGTCGTTGGAGATGAATGCAACGTGGTCGACCGAGCGATCGAAGTTGCTTCCCGATCCGCCGTAGTAGAGACCACTCTCAGCGAAGACCACGGTGCCATCGGGAAGCACGGTGCCGTCGTACGCGTAGAAGTACTCTTTCGACTTACCCAGCCGCAACTGCGTCCAAGTTTTGCCGTAGTCATGTGAAACGCCGACAAATGGGTCACCACCTTGCGGCCCGTTCCAGGCCACGAAAACGTGTTTCCCGTCTGCGCTCAAAGTGATTTCGGGTTTGTCCGTCCAGCTAACTCGACCGTAGACGCGAACAGGGTCTGACCACGTACGGCCGTGGTCGGTGGACTTTTGGAAGACGGTGGAGAAAGCACCTTTGCGATCCTGCGTCAGGTATGCCGAGTACACATCACCGGTGTTCGGTACGACCTCGATGGTCGGGTCAAACTGCCCGTGCGACTTGCGACACGAGCAGAGCGGCACCGGTTTGTCCCAGGTGCGTCCACCATCGGTGGACCGATAAAGCGGGAAGTACGGGTTACGACAGTGTGAGGTACAGCCCTTTTCGGTCTCGTAGCGAGTGGTGAGCAGGTAGACGAATGGCTGGTGGGGGTCAGCGGCAACCGCGGGCTCCCAGTCATCGGCCTTGGCGCTCACGGCGCTGACTGAACGCCACCCATCAGGAACCGGACCTTCCAGCACAGCGCTTTGCGCGAACTCGCCATTCGCTGTCGCGGCCTCCGCCGCCTCGACCCGCTCGACGGCTTGTTGCTGTTCCTCAGCGACTTCATCGGCCGGTGATCGAGCGCCCTCTTCCTCTGCCGCGTCCGGCGAGCCTGGCTCAGCTTCTTGCGCGGCGTCCGATCCCCCGGACGCTGCGGTCTGGTCTCTGGACGGCGAACTTGTGCACCCGCTTGCGATCAGGGCGACGGTGATCAACAGGGCGGCAAGCCAGCGTGTACGCAAGGGGTCTCCAAGCCGTGGGTACCCCGACGGTAAGTCCCCGCACCTGAACCGGCAATCAGATTGGCAAAACTGGTACCCCGCTGCGGCCAACCGCGACTGCTCGCTAACTAGCGGTCTGTGTGACCTTGGACAGCCCCGTCGGAGTGTCCGGATTTAGGCCACGACTGCGGCTCAGGGCCTCTGCTAGCAGCTGCCCCGTCACCACGAGCGGAATCGGCTGCACCTCTTCGGCCAGGTCCGAGCCAGCCAGGTGCTCGTCTGCGACGGTCACCAGGCCATCGTCGCCACCCAGCAACACCACCTCAGATGCCCGCTGACGAGCCATTTGAGCGAGGGCTGACAGACCGGGCAAAGTCGGTCCAGACGTTGCTGCCGCGATGAGCAGGGGGCGACCGGGTGCCAGAACGGCGATGGGTCCGTGCTGCAGGTCCGCCTGTGACATTGCAAGGCATGGCAGCGCACTGGTTTCCTCGATCTTGAGGGCGAGTTCCAATGCCGTCGAGTAGGTGTAACCACGACCAGCCAGACACCATGCGGACTCCACGCTGAACCGCCGCGCGATCGAATCAGCTTGCGCGGCAAGATTCAGCGCACTATCGGTTGCTTCCCCAACACGTTGCAGTGATCCGACGAAATCACGAAGCCGTGGGTGTGACCTTGGCATCAAGGCAAGACACAGCTCCGCAAGTGCCATCAAACAAGTGGTATGGCTCTTGGTTGCCGGAATGGCTTGTTCGACCCCGGCTTCAGTCGGCCAGACCAAACCGCAAGCCAGAGCCAGTGGACTGGATGGGTCGTTTGTCACCGCCACGGCACGGGCGCCGTACTGCTGAACGCGGGCCGAACACTCGATGAGCTCTTCAGTCGCCCCACTCTGCGAGCAGAATATCGCCAGTGTGCCGGCGAGGCTCTGCCTCGCGTCGTACAGGGTCATGACCGATGGCGCACCCATTGCGGCAGGAATGCCGACGAGGATCTCCAGGAGATACCTGCCGTAGGTCGCTGCGCTGTCGGACGAACCTCGCCCGAACAGGACGACTCGGTCGCAACCAGTGGCGAACTGACGAAGGTCGTCATGCCGTGGTCGCAACGCTTCGCTCGTTGCTACCAAAGCCTCTGGCTGCTGGCGGATCTCCAAAGCCATCTGGCTGTGAGCGCTGCCGCTGACTGCCTGAGTCATGATTTTTCGGCTATCAGGGCCGTTTTGAGGTTTCTCAGGGCGGTGTCGATCTCGAACGTCGACAGCGACGTCATTCGGAACGCTTCCCGCGCACAGCCGATCACCGGCGGAGCATCGAGCACCCGAACGACTGCAGTCGGTACCTCAGTGCGCACGAGCCGTTCTGTCCGGTCGAGCAGGGGTTGGTATCCGGACTGCATCAAGCCTCCGCCAAGGACCACTTCAACGTCCAAGGCGTCGAGCTCGAGTCGATGAAGCATCGCGGTCGCCATCACCGAAACTTCGTCTGCGACTCGGTCGATGATGCGCCTCGCAACCTCGTCACCGGCGGCAGCGCATTCGAATACGAGGGGTGTCATCTCCACGAGCACGCGTTCGTCAAGGCGTCCCTCGTGTATTGCGGCCGCAATCTCTTGAGGCTTGTCCACCTCAAATCGTTTGCCCAACTCGATGGTCAGGACCGTAGGCCAACCGCGGCCGTCCTCTCCTCGAATCGCCGCGCCGAGCGCTGCCACACCCACATCTCCCCCACCGCCCCAATCACCGGAGAGCGCACCAAGCGCCTGATACCGGCCCACTTGACCACCTGGCGTCACACCAACAGCGTTGAGGCCAGCCCCGCAAACGACCGCAACGCCCCACCCGTTCACGCTGCCTGCTTGAAGAACCGCGAACGTGTCATTTGTCACCAGCATTCGATCCGCAATGCTCAAACCCGACAGGGCTTCACGCATGTCGCTTTCTTGATCCGGCCGGTCGACACCAGCAAGCATCAGCGCCGCAGCGTCGGATCGTTCACCGAGTGGGAGACGAGCTTCTTCACGAGTCTGTTCGATCAGTTGCGACAGCATGTCGACCGACCCGGAAATCCCGAGTGCATCCGGTGAACAACCGGGGCCACGAACTCGCCCCAGGATCTTCCCGCGAGCGTCTGCGGCCACGACGTCCGTTTTCGAGTTGCCACCGTCGATGGCCAGTACGACGGTCATGACCAGAAAGCAGGAAGGTCCTGCTGGTTCGCTTCGAGCATGGCGTCGAGCATCGGTTCAGCGACCGACCACTCTCCAATGAGCGGGTGAGCGAGCAGCGCCCTAAGTGCGATTGTCCGATCTCCGCTAACCGCCGCCTGCACGGCAAGCTGTTCATATGCGGTGACGTGCTGCACCAGTCCGATCATCTCGGGCGCCAGGGGCTGCTGTGGCAGTGGATGGGCACCCGCTTTGTCGATCAGCGAGGGCACCTCCACCACAGCGTCGTCGGGCAAGCCCGTCAGGGTGCCGCGATTGAGCACATCGACGACCTGGACATCGCCGGTGTCGTTCATCAACGAGCTGACCAGACGTGCAGCGGCTTCGCTGTAGTACGCCCCGCCCCGCTGTTCCAGAAGCTTGGGCTTGGTAACCAACGATGAGTCGGCGTACATCGAGAGCAGTTCTCGCTCGATCTCCATAACCTCTTCTGCCCTGGTCGGGCCGATCTTCATTTCCTGAAGGGCGTCGTGGTGACAGTAGAAGTAGTGCAGGTAGTACGAAGGGATCGCCTTGAGGGCCAACATGAGGTCAAGGGAGACGCCAACATCGGCTGCTACGTCTTCGCCAAAACGGTCGAGGATCTCAGGCAGTCTCTCTTCACCTTCTGTTGTGACAGAGCGAATCCATGACAGATGGTTGAGCCCGACCTGCTCGATGGAAACGGCCTCAATGGGCACGCCGAGCTGCGCAGCGAATCGTCGCTCGAAGCCGATAGCCACGTTGCAGAGACCGATTGCTTTGTGACCGCCCT
>JBJMHG010000221.1:0-4589 GCA_045807485.1 Actinomycetes bacterium | reverse complement strand
CGCCAACGAGCGCAGCTGCATTCTCGGGAAGCATTGTGCCGTTGGACAGCCCGATCTCGGTCAGGGCCACGATCAGGGGAAGCGCGGTGGCACTGAGGAAAACCATCTGCCACCGCTCTGCTCGCGCAAGCTCGTTGCGGTAGATGGCCAGTGCGGGAAGTCCGCGAACGACGAGCAGGAGAGAGAAGAAAACGACAAGTCGGAGCGGATTCTCAGTGATCGACTGAACATCGAGCCCCATACCCGAAGAGATGAAAAAGATTGGAATGAAGAAGCCGTAGGCGACTGCGTCCAACTTTCCCAGCAGCGCCCACTCGGCCGTGTCAGAGCCGTCATTCGATCTGCGCAGCACCATGCCAGCTAGGAAGGCACCGAGCACGATGTCAAGGCCGAAGTCGGCCGTGAGCAGCAGCGCACCCAGCAGCAGCGTGATGGTCCACCTGAGTACCGATTGGGTCGTGTCTTCGGACGTGGTGCTGACGATCGACCCGATGCGCGATCCGGCAAACCAGTGAGGGACGCGAGCCGCGACGTATGCCGTGAGCACGACTGTGGCAATGGCCAGAACCGATTGCCACGAGCCATTCGCGCCGAGAAACACCGAGATGGCCAGTACTGGTCCGAGCTCTCCGACCGCACCCGCGGCAAAAATGTTTTGACCGAAAGCACCGCCGAGCATGCCGTTGTCGCGGAGGATCGGCAGGAGGGTGCCGAGCGCAGTTGTCGTAAGTGCAAGTGCTACCGGCACATAGTCATGGACGAATCCGGTCTGTTTGAAGATGCCAACGATCACCATCGACAGAGCAACCGAGATCAGCCAACCGCGCAGGGCCAACCTTCCTGGCCTTTGGCGAAGCAACAGCGGAGGAAGCTCGTAGCCGGCCATCAGGAACAGAAAGCCGAGCCCAACGTTGGAGAGTAGTTGCAGGTAGGACTGTTGTGCCCAGTCGAGGACTTGTGGGCCGACAAGAACGCCGCCGGCCAGGAGTACCACTACCTGAGGGATGGCAAAGGGCAGCAAGCGCGTCACGACAGGTGCCAGTGCTGCCACGGTCATCACCACGAACAGCGATTCGAGTTCTGGTACCACGTCTAATCCCCACAAGAGTCCGAGATGGCGGCATGATCCTCCATGGCGGGCGCACCCGAAGCAACAGTTCAGGGCGAGTCGCCACCATGCCATTGGTTACCGAGGGAGTGGGCCGTGTCGCGATTCTGGGATAGGCGTCGTCGTGAGAACGCTCTTGCGGCGGCTTTGGCCGGACGGTCGCCCGACGACCGACGTGCCCACTTCCGCACGGTGATTGCGAACTATCTGGTCACCTGGCTGGTGCTGGCCGTGACCATCGAGCTCTCACCGGGAATCGATGCAACCATGGCCGGTTCCATTCCCCTTGCAGCGCTGCTCTTCTCATTGTTCGGCCCGCTCGCGCAAACTCTGCTCGCTCGCGGCGCGATGCTCCTCGGATGGGTCGGAGCGGTCTTTCTGGCCCTGTTCGCAAACGCAGTCATCATCGACGTGATCCTTAACCTCACTCCTGGTATCGAGGTCGGCAACTTCTGGGAGACATTCCTGGCGTCTTGGATCTACGCGATCATTGCCGCACTCGTGACGTGGTTGTTCTCAGTCAATTCGACGACTTACCTACTCGTACATGCCGCAAGAATGAGCATGAAGGAACTTCCTGATCACCGTTTCGAGGAGCCAGGGGTTCTCTTCATCCAGCTCGATGGCGTCCCGGAACCGGTGTTGCGTTGGCACGTCCAGGCAGGCAACGTACCCACGATCAGCAGCTGGCTTCGCCGTGGTTCGCATCGCTTGGACGCATGGACCGCGGCGCTACCGTCGACGACACCGGTGAGCCAGGCGGGGATTCTGCACGGCAACAACGACAACATTCCGGCTTTCCGATGGTTCGAAAAGTCTCGCGGAGAACTGGTGGTCGCCAACCACCCACCCGATGCTGCTCTCATTGAGTCGCGGGTCAGCGACGGTCGGGGATTGCTCGCTGACGATGGCGTCAGTATCAGCAACCTCTTCTCTGGCGATGCTCCGGTTTCGCTGTTGACGATGAGTGGGATGAAGCAACCGCGTGAGGGTCTGGGGCCGTCGCGTTCTTACGCAGCCTTCTTCACCCATCCAGCTGGCTTTCTTCGGGCGTTCGTCCTCACAGTCGCTGAGATGCTCAAGGAGCTGTACCAGGCCCGTCAACAAGTCAGGCGTGGGATAGAACCTCGTATCAATCGACACGGAAGCTACGTCGTGCTCCGCGGTGTCACGAATGTCCTGCTGCGAGATCTCAACACAGCACTAGTGGTCGAGTCGATGATGCGCGGCGCCAAAGCCATCTACGTCGACTACGTGGACTATGACGAGATCGCCCATCATGCAGGGGTAGTGCGCCGCGAGGCGACCGATTCGCTCTTCGGCCTTGATCGGGTCGTTGGCGCCCTCGAGAGAGTGGCCAAGTCGGGCGTACCACCGCGCGACTACGAAATCGTCCTTGTCTCAGACCACGGTCAGAGCCAAGGAGCCACGTTCTTACAACGCTACGGACTCAGTCTCGAGCAGTTGGTCCAAGATTTGATGGGTGCGGCCGAAGGGGCCGCTGCGGCGACGGAGAACGTGGAGGCATGGGGCCCGGTCAATGTGCTACTTGGGCAGGTCTCACAGCAGGGGTCCGTGACCGGTCGCGTCACGGAACGAGCGGTGCGCAATCGAGACGCACACAGTGCTCTGGGCCCTACCGCATCTGACAAGGAAGAGGTCTCTGAGGATGGTGAGGCTCCCCCCGAGCTGGTCGTGATCGGGTCGGGGAACCTTGGCGGTGTCTGGTTCCCTCGGCTCGCCGGACGGCAATCGGCGTCCGCGATCGAAAGACGGTACCCGGGCTTGCTCAACGGCCTCACAAGCCATCCCGGTGTCGCCTTCATCGTCGTCGCCGCCGAGGACGGCCCAGTTGCGATAGGTGAGAGCGGCACGCATGACCTTCGGTCGGGAGTGGTGAGCGGGCAAGACCCCCTTGCGCCGTTTGAGGGCCACGCCAGGGCTGACTTGCTGCGGATCGCAGAGTTTCCCGACGCGCCCGACATCTACTTGAACTCGCTGTTCGACTCCGGTTCGAACGAGGTGGCCGCATTCGAGGAGCTTGTGGGTTGCCACGGGGGGTTGGGAGGCTGGCAAACCCAGCCAATGATCGTGCATCCCGCGAGCTGGACGGTGGACGCCGACCTCATCGATGACGAAGGCCGCATCTGGGGAGCTCCCAATGTGTACCAGCAGTTCGTGCGCTGGCTGGAGCGGCTGGGTCATCGCCGTGATCTGGCTGAGCGCGACTGATGTTGGGCCCCTGCGATCTGCGACACCGGTGGTCCGGATCAGCGAGAGGGCGCTTAAGGGCCCTATGGTGTGCCTCGAGGATCAAGATCCTCGACAGATCACGACAGAGCCTTGGAGGAAAGCATGTCTGATCGCGACAACTACAGCGGGGCAGCTGTAGGCATGACCATGTTTGCGAGCGTCATCTTGATGGTGGTCGGTGTCTTTCAGTCACTGGCCGGCTTGACCGCAATCATCAACGACGACCGGCTGTTGGCAACAGAGGACTACCTCATCAAGCTCGAC
This sequence comes from Actinomycetes bacterium, assembly GCA_045807485.1. Lineage (GTDB taxonomy): Bacteria > Actinomycetota > Actinomycetes > JAHEKZ01 > JAHEKZ01 > JAHEKZ01. Next base: position 964 of record JBJMHG010000221.1, on the reverse strand, counting down.
ACGACGAGCTGGGGCTGGATCCACCTCATCTTGGGGATTGTTCTGTTCTTGGCCGGCCTCGGGTTGCTACAGGGCCAGCTGTGGGCGAGAACCATTGCCGTCATCTTGGCTGCGTTGAGCGCCATCGCCAACTTCCTCTGGCTGCCGATTCAACCGTGGTGGTCGATCATCATCATTACGCTCGACATCTTCGTGATCTGGGCCGTGACTGCTCACGGGCGAGACATCACGAAAGTCTGACACCGTCGCCTGAAGGAGACCGCATGAGTGAAGCGTCACTCGATGAGCTAGGACCCATCGACTACGTCGTTGTTGAGTTCCCGGAGAACAAAATGACTGGGGAGGGCCTCCCCATCCTGGTCGACCTTGTTGACCGGGGCGTCATCCGCCTGCTCGATCTGGTGTTTTTCACCAAAGGGGCGGACGGTTCCGTAGCGATGGTTGAGATCGCTGACTTCGACGGGGACGGAGAGCTCGATCTAGCAATATTCGAGGGCGCTTCGTCAGGCGTGCTGGGTGAGGATGACGTCAACGAAGCCGCGGCCGCCGTCGAAAATGGCAGTTCGGCTGCACTGTTGGTGTATGAGAACCGTTGGGCCGCTCCGTTTGCTGCCGCGGTCCGTCGAGGTGGCGGACAGCTGGTCGCCTTTGGCCGGATCCCCACCCAAGAGTTGGTCGCTGCCCTCGAGGCACTCGACTAGTCGGTTTTGACGAAGGGACTTCAGCATGCCTGGATTAGTTCGCGGGGTAGCCCGCACAGCAGTGGTGGCGGGAACGGCCACCGCAGTTTCGAACCGAGTGTCTCGGCGGCAGGCGAATCGGTGGGCAGAGCAAGCGCCACCGCCCCAGCAGGGTTACGAGCAGCCCGCCGCTCCGCCGCCACCTCCGGCTGATGACAACATCACCAAGCTCAAGGAGCTAGGTGAGTTGCACGCTCAGGGGATCCTCACCGACGAGGAGTTCG
>JBJMHG010000220.1:0-5273 GCA_045807485.1 Actinomycetes bacterium | reverse complement strand
CGTCCAAGTTGCCCGTGGGGCTGCCGTCCACATCAACGGCGAGCGAGTCGGTGGCTTCGACGGCCCTGGACTCGTCGTCCTCGTCGGAGTAACTCACACCGACGCCCCGGCGGACGCCGAAAAGCTCGCTTCCAAAATCTGGGGGCTTCGCATCATGGATGACGAGCGGTCGGCGTCCGATAGAAACGCTCCGCTGCTCGTCGTGAGCCAGTTCACCCTCTACGCAGACTTGGCGAAGGGACGCCGCCCGTCGTGGTCCGCAGCCGCGCCGCGTCCGGTGAGCGAACCACTGGTGCAGTCGGTGGTCGACGCGCTGAGCGGCCTGGGCGCGACCGTCAGCACCGGACGTTTCGGGGCCGACATGCAGGTGTCCCTGACCAACGACGGTCCGCGCACCATCCTCGTCGAAGTGTGACGCTGAGGTCAGTTCGCCTCGTGCCAGTGCAGACCACCGTCGTCGGTGACGTACACGAGGCCGGCGAGGTCGGCCATGCCGTTGTTCGGATCCGCGAACGACAACGAGGGCAGCTCACGATCGTCGGCGATCGGTGTGAGCCCGAGGCAGCCACCGGTCTGCCACGTCTGCCCGGCGTCCTGGGTCTGCATCAGCTGGTACGCCGGGCACTGCCCAGAGTCAGCACGCAGCACCCAGCCCAGCTGCGGACCAACAAATGCCATTGCGTCGCCTCCGGTCACAGGTTCTTTCTTCAGCCACGTCGCGCCACTGTCAACCGTCGTCAGCACCTGGCCTGACCAGCACAGCACCGCCGCCTCGATCCCCGAGATTCCCTCGACCGAGATAGGCGCATCACTGTGACCTGGGCAGGGATTCTTCACCTCACCGTTCGGCGTCGCCAACTTGCTGGGGTCATCTGGAACCCGCGCGAACACACCGGACGCCGACGTGGGACCCGTCCATGTCTCACCTTGGTCTGTCGACGACCACACCTTGGTCTTGCACCGGTCGTCGGCGCCAATCACGTCGACGGCATCGCCGCCCACCGACGAGAGCGACAGGATCGCCGCGGACAGTGACACTGCGTCCTTCCACTTCACGCCACCGTTGGTCGTCCGTTCCAGTGCCGATCCGCCGAGGCAGGTTCCGGTTTGTGCTCGATAGGCCACCGACGAGCTCACGAGCAGCAACGGCGGCTCGATGGCGTCGGGAAGCGCGTCGGCGAGGGTGCCGGTGTCTTTGTCGTGGCCACCGTTCTTGCCGTTGCCCTTGTGCTGTTTGTCGCTGGGCTTGGTGAGCACGGACGCGGTGGGTCCAGGTGCGGCTGAGCCTCGGGTGCTCCGCAACGCAGCGAAAGCCAGGACGATCGCCACCACCGCGAGCACGATCAGTCCGACCGTTGTCCACGTCCCCGAGCGGCGCATCCGACTCCCTCAACCACGGCGTCCCGGATTCACCGGGCGAGGACAGGGTAGTGCGCGCTGCTTTCTGCTCAGTGCACGCTGACGTCGAAGGCAGCGTTCGCGCGCGACTCAACAGCCGTGCTGCTGCTCGATCCGGGACGCGGTCCCAGGGGGTCGGGCTCGAGCACCTCTCCAGGTCTGATCCCGTTCTCACGCACATCACCCGGCCACCATGACGAGCTCAACGCGTCCTGCGCCTTGACCGCTGGCCCGATCCGATACCCGATCTGGCGGCCAAGGTCGAGCAGCGCTGCGAGGTCGTGCCCGGTGTAGTGCGCGCGCCCTGTGACGCGCGCGACCCACAGCTCGCCGACGGTCTCGCCTTGGTACGTGATCGGCGCACCCATGCAGGTCGACTTCTTGAACTGCTTCAGGAAACGCTGGCTCTCGGGTACGCCGCCGTCGGCGCCGAGCGACGCAAGGTAGCCGCGTCCGTCGCGAAGAGTCTCGGCCACTTTCGGGTACATGCTCGCCGGATACGCCGCACCGTCGATGTGACGCCGTTGTCCTGGGACCTCATCGCCCACGGTGACGAGCGTGCGGAACCAGTCGCCCTTCAGCAGTGAGATCGCGGCGGCGTCCGCGTCGAAGTGTTCGTACACGAATGAGGACGCCGCATAGGCGATGGGCTCGAGCCCGGCCTTGTTCTTCATCCGTTCGCGCAGACCGTTGCCTGCCGCGAGGCGAGCGACCGCGGGCAGGTCGGATGGACGTGGTTGTGCACCTACGTCCGTCGGGTGCTCGCTCACGTCACCTCCCTGATCAGGTCCCCAATGCGGCATAGGGCATCGACCTATCGATGCCTTCCCTTCAGGAACGGCCGATCTGCACTCCTTCTTGAGCCCAAGGCTTCCGATTCCTAGGCCTAATCCACCGAAACCTCAAGATCCACTCTGACGGGCGTCCACCGACCGGCGGTACCAGCGGAACGCCGAGCACCTTCCGGAGCAGCGATGTGACGCACTGTGCTCGCCGAGCACGCACAGTGACGGCCGCTTAGAGTGGCGCCGTGATCGCCGTCGCAAGTCCGCTGCGGCTGGCCACCGAAGCCGGAGCCGAAGTCGGACACCGTGGTGGCAATGCCCTCGACGCTGCGCTGGCCACGGCCGCGGTTTTGACCGTCGCGTATCCCGCCAGCTGCGCAATAGGCGGCGACCTGCTCGCACTGGTCCGCGAGCCAGATGGACGGGTGAGTTTCGTCAACGCCTCGGGTGCTGCCTTTCACGCGATTGATCCGGACGCGGTGCGCAGCTCGCACGACGAGATGCCGACGCGTGGCCCGCTGTCCATCACGGTGCCGGGCATGGTCGGCGGATGGGAAAGCCTGTGGCGCCATGGCGCTGCTCTGCCGTGGCGCGATCTGCTGGCGCCAGCACAGGCGGCAGCCGCAGACGGGGTACCGGTGTCACGCGGCCTCGCCGGATCGATCGCGTACGCCGTCCCGACGCTCGACGGCTTTCCCGACCTCGCCGCTCTGCTGGCGCCAGGGGGACAGCCACTGGCCGAGGGTCAGACGCTGCGGCAACCAGCTCTGGCGCGCACCTTCGCGGTGCTGCAGGACGCCGGGGCGTCCGCGCTGTACTCCGGCGAGCTGAGCGGGCCCCTTGTCACCGGACTGGCAGCTCGCGGCGTCCCGATCGCCACCGACGACCTGCGCGAGTTCGAGGTAGAAGAGCTCGAGCCGCTCTCGGCTGACATCGGCGACTGGAGGGTGCTAGCCGGACGCCCCAACTCACAGGCTTACCTCGTGCCGCAGTTGCTGGGCATGCTCAACGCAGCAGGCGGTGACCCGACCCTTCCGTTGCATCGCCGAGTCTCCGCGGATCGGCTCGCGATGGCGTTCTACCTCTCGCAAGTGCAGCGCAGTGCCGTGCTCGCCGACCCACGCGCGATGACGCAAGACGTGGCAGAGCTGCTCACGCCCGCGGCCCTGCACGACTTTGCTGACCGGGTTATGTCGCACTCGATGGACAGCCTCTCCGGCGCACCGCCAACCCGCCATCCGACCGGAGACACAGTCGCGGTCGTCGCAGCAGACGACGAAGGTCGCAGTGTCTCGTTGATTCAAAGCCTGTTCAACGGGTTCGGGTCACTCATCCTGGAACCAACCACCGGCATCCTCATGCACGACCGCGGCGCAGGCTTCGTGCTCGACCCGGCGTCCCCGAACGCGCTGGCTCCTGCGAAGCGGCCGCTGCACACGCTGTCGCCCGTACTCGCCGAGGCGATCGACGGCACACAACGGCTCGCAGTCGGAACGATGGGCGGGTACGGCCAGCCCCAGATCCTCACGCAGGTCTTCTCCCACCTTTTCGCCGGTGCAAGCGCGCAGGACGCCGTGTCGAGACCGCGCCTCGTCATCGGCCCTTGGGAGGACGACGAGACGCCAGCGACCCTTTCCTACGAAAGCGACCTCGACGATGGCATGGTCAGCGAGCTCGCGCAGTTCCCGAGCGCTCCGGTGGTGGTGCCACCGCTGAACTCGCGCATGGGTCATTGTCACGCAATCCGGGTTGGTTCCGGCGAGTGGGCTCCCGATGTGGGCACCGACCCGCGCGCAGACGGACTCGTCTAAATGCGCACGGCGAGGGTGGCGCCCGACCCGTCCGCCTCCATGAAGTAGAAGAACACACCGCCGGTGTGAGAGCGGTTCGACAGGAACAGAATCTGTCCCTTCGGTGACCAGCCCCACGCCCAATCTTCGCTGTCAGGGGTCTGGGGCGTCACGTCGCGTTGATCGTCGCCGTCAGCGGTGGCAGTCCAGACGTCGTCGTTGCCACTTACGTTTGATGTGAAGGCGATCGTCTGCCCGTCGGGGGACCAAGCGGGCGACGTGTCGTCACCGGGCGTAGCGATGACGCGATGTGCATGGGACCCGTCGGTGTCAGCGACCCAAATATCTTGGTTCTGTGGATCCCCACGGTGTGGGCGGCAAAAGACGATGCGCTGACCGTCCGGGGAGTACTCGACTCGTGCTCCTGACATCCACGGCTGCACCTCCCCCGTCGACGTGTCGGCGTATTCCAATCGCGCCGTACCGTCAGGCTTGTTCTCCTGAACAACCAGGCGACCGTCGGGAGCCCAGGCAACCGGATACAAACTGCCGCTCCCCTGAATGAGCGGGGTCTGGCTCTGCACGCTCCAGTCCTGGCCGAGGCGCATCAGCCAGACATCACTGCCGTTCACGGTCGGCACGCTATAGGCGAGTTGTGACGCGTCGGGTGACAGCTGCGGAAAGAGAGATCCGCCACCGTCGGTGAGTTCCACCATGCGTGCGGCGTCACCATCAGGCAGGGCGTAGAGATCGAACGTCCCGTCCGGTGCAGCACTGAAAGCAAAGGTCGGCGCACCCGGGATCGCATGCTCCTGTGGTTGAGCGACACCCGGAACCCACATCACCAACACGAATGGAAGTGCGCCACCGGCAGCGACCATCAGAACGTTGACCGTGCGCCTGTGAGCTATCGCCGACACAGGCCAAGTGGTGAAGCCCCACCACAGTGCGCCACCGCCCAGAATCCAGCCCGCGTACCGCGGGGGGTATGGCGTGAGCTGTCGGTACGCCAAGTATGCAGCGGCCGCCCAGAGCAGCCCGGCCGCCAATCCGACGTACGGCGCGCGAAGGGACGTGGCGGCCGGCTTGTCCGACCCGGTGGTGTCAGTCGCAGCCAGGTCCATGCCGCGAAGGATAGGGCCGTTACCGCAGAACCTTCCGGTAGTCGCGCATCGTCAGCACGCGCTGCGGCTTGTCTGCGCCCGGCACTGTCACCTCGGTCGGTGAACCGTCGACCGAGAACACGACCTGGCGCACGCTTGGGATCGACAGCGCCGTAGTGGCGAGCTGACCTACCGCC
>JBJMHG010000219.1:0-2817 GCA_045807485.1 Actinomycetes bacterium | reverse complement strand
GGTACTCCTCAGCATCTGACGGCAACCATCGTCGCAACCGCAGTCGTTCGGTCACCAGTTCCGCCGGCAGATCCTGGTACGTCGCCACTCACCCAACCTAGCCGCGGGTGCCGACCCGGTTCAGCCCCGGGCACCCGCAAGTCAGCGTCCGTCTCAATTCACTACGCAGTACGTCGATAGGTGAGCTTCGCGACCGCGCCATCGAAAGTCTCGCTGTCGGCCAAGGCGACCTGCTTGCGACTGCCGACGTTCTCCAGCAGAGAGGGACCCGCGCCCAAGGCAACCGGGTGGACATAGAGCTGGTACTCGTCGACGAGGTCGTGTCGCGCGAACTCGGTGATCAGTTCCGCACTGCCCACCACATAGAGGTCGCCGTCGGACCGCTCCCGGTATCCGGCCAGCGACTCGATGTCGTGCAGCACGGTGGTGTCCCACTCGGCGGTCTGCATCGTCCTGGAGAACACGACCTTGGGCATCGACTTCCACAGCTTCGCGTACTCGATCAGCCACCGGTCGTTGGCCGGATCCTCATCCGCCGTCGGCCAGTAGCCGGCCATTCCCTCATAGGTACGGCGACCGTACAAGAACGTGCCGGCCCGGCTGTGCTCGGTCACGAACTGCGCATGCAGCTCGTCCTTGACGACAAACCAGTCGAGTTCACCGCCCGGCCCTGCGATCCGGCCGTCCAGCGACACCTGCACCGACACCACGATCTTGTTGCCTGACATGTCGTACTCCCGGTAGTTGTGCAAACCGATAACACCCACCAGTCGAAGCCAGCTCAGCAACCTTGACATGCATCGACAGAACTTTTCTGAGCCACTCGATTGGTGCTACGCGTCAGGACGGGATGGCAGCAGCCGAGCCGAAGGATCACTCACGCCCGGCCAACCGTCGTGATCGACCATCAGCGCCAGGCATCTCCAGGAGTCCGGACGTAGCGCCGCCAGGTGTAGCGCCAAGGGATCACGGCCACGATGACGACGATGAAGGAGCAGTTGAACAGTACGGCGCGCCCCTCGGCGTTCAGGTCGTTGGCGATCAGGTGAGGAATCGCGACCGCACCGAGCCAGATGACCTTCCAGGCCACCTCGAACAGCAGGATCGGCAGCATCCGCACCGGATACCTGAGCCCGAGGAGCGCCAGCAACGACATGGCCGTCAGCAGACAGGCGACAACGCCGTCCATGACCGGCAGCGATCGAGCGTCCTGAACCACGACCGGCCACTTGACGAGCGCCAGCCCGACCGCCATGAACGCGTACCCGAACCGCATGACGTTCATCCGCCGGGTAGTCAGCTCCTGATCGAGTTGTGGGCTGGGCGTTCGTACGCGCGGTTCGTCGTGAACGGCGGTGTCGTTTTGTGCACTCATGGCGTGGAGTCCTTCCTGGTGGGTTTGGCGGGTCAGGTGGCTCGGCGGTCCAGGTGCAGTAGCTCGGGATGTCGGGATGGGCTTCGGAACGAGCGATGGTGTGGTCATGCTCCAAGGCTGAGGCTGGGTCGTGGGTTCTGCTACGAAGGTTGCTGTTTGTGGGAAATGGGGGTCAGATGAGCCCGTGGAGGACACTTCGGCGGCGGAGATCGCCGCCGTACTCGAGGGGGTCGGGGAACGGCTCAAGCGGCTGCGCGCGCAACGCCGGAAGACCCTTACCGATGTCGCGATGGCGACCGGGATCTCGAAGAGCACGTTGTCGCGGCTCGAGACCGGACAGCGGCGGCCGACCCTGGAACTGCTGCTGGCGTTGTCGCAGGCATATCGGGTGCCGCTGGACGACCTAGTCGCCGCGCCGGTGCAAGGCGATCCACGCATCCGCCTCAAGCCGAGTCGCGTCAAGGGCCGGACGGTGATCCCATTGACGCAACAGCCCGATGGCGCGCAGGCGTGGAAGATCGTCATTCCGACCAGCAAGGTCATGCCGGAGCTCAGGGCGCACGACGGCCACGAATGGATCTACGTCCTGTCCGGCCACATGCGACTCGTCCTCGGCGATGAGGACTGGGTGCTCGGCCCGGGCGAGGTCGCCGAGTTCAGCACCGAGAAGCCGCACTGGTTCGGCAGCACAGGCAACGAGCCCGCCGAGATCCTCAGCATCTTCAGCCGCCCCGGCGAACGCATGAACCTCCGAGAAACGAATCCGCACCCTTAGCGCGCCAGCACTGACGGGTGGTGGCATTGGTGAACAGGCCCTGCGGAGTACGGCGTACCGCCACAGTGACGTCGACCGCTGGGTCTGCTGGACCCGCTCTGACCTGCCCGCAGGACCCGGGGTGAGGTTGGTGAACGGATCGGACACGCAACGTAGTGTGTGAGCTGACCGGGCCCGGTCTCATGGGCTGTGGTACTGGAATGCAGTCGGACGGCTGTGACAGGAGCTCATCTGATGACAGATCGCGCGAAGATCTTCGTGCGGCTCGCGACGCTGGCGGCAGCGAACGCGACGCACGGCGACCTGGCGGGGCGCTTGTGTGCCGCGAGTCAGTTGATCCTCGGTGCGGACGGCGCGGCGATCACCGTGGAGAACACCACCTCCAACCGGACGACCTTGTCGACGACCGACCAGGTGATGGTGACGCTGGAAGACCTTCAGGACGTCACCGGTGAGGGTCCGTGCTTCGACGCCTTCCGGTACCGCACCCACTTCAGCCTGGCAGTGGAGAACCGGCCGAACGTGCGCTGGCCCGAGTTCACCCGGTCCGCGTGGCAAGCCGTCGGCCCGCTGAACATGTACTCGTTCCCGATGCATCCCAGCGGCCAGACCTTCGGGGTGATCAGCGTCTACGTGGCCGACGGCCGCGACCTGCTCGAACCGGTCG
>JBJMHG010000218.1:0-8786 GCA_045807485.1 Actinomycetes bacterium | reverse complement strand
TTCACCGGTTCTACCCCCGTTGGTCAGAAGGTCATGCAGACCGCGTCGGGCACGGTGAAGCGTGTCCATCTCGAGCTCGGGGGCAAAGCACCCTTCGTCGTCTTTGACGACGCCGACCTCGACGCCGCAGTCCATGGAGCGGTCGCGGGATCCCTGATCAACAGCGGCCAAGACTGCACGGCTGCCACCCGAGCCTACGTTCAGCGGCCGCTGTATGAGGCGTTCGTGCAGGGCGTCGCGGACGTGATGGCAGGCGTCGTCTTGGGCCCGACGACTGATCCGGCGACCGACCAGGGCCCGCTCATCTCGCGCAAGCAGCAAGAGAACGTAGCTGGCTACGTCGAGCGTGCGCGTGGCTACGGTGCCAAGATCGTTCGCGGTGGCCAGATTCCCGCAGGCGAGCTGGCCGCCGGTTCGTACTACGAGCCCACTCTGGTGGTCGACGTGGCGCAAGACTCAGAGATCGTGCAAGAGGAGCTGTTCGGCCCGGTGTTGGTCGTGCTTCCATTCGACGACGACGACGAAGGGGTGCGACTTGCGAACGACACCCCCTACGGCCTCGCCGCATCGGTGTGGACGCGAGACGTGTTCCGCTCGCTACGCGCGACGTCCGAGATCCGGGCCGGCTGCGTGTGGGTCAACGACCACATCCCGATCATCAGCGAGATGCCCCACGGCGGTTACAAGCAGTCCGGGTTCGGCAAGGACATGAGCCAGTACTCATTCGACGAGTACACCAACGTCAAGCACGTCATGTACGACCGCACAGCAGTCGCACGCAAGGAGTGGCACCGCACCATCTTCGGCGGTGAGTAAGGGTCGGCTAACTAAAGATGTCACGAAGCAGTCACGGAGTGGCGCCAGACAGCGGAGAAATCCGAGACCAGCGGCAATCCGAGAGACAATGGCCTGGCGCCGCGCGAATCGAGGGGATTCGCACCCAAACAACCATCGCGGAGGAAACCCAGCATGACTGACAAGATGCCCACCTTCAGCCCGGTATCGGGCGTTCGGAACACGGGCCTTTCCCGCCGCGGGTTCCTCCGCGGAGTCGGCGCCACTGGCGCCGCCGCCGCCGGAGCGAGCTTGCTGGCGGCCTGTGGCAGTGACAGCGGCGGTGATGGTGGCACTTCAGGCGGAAGTGAAGACCAGATCCTGAACGTCGCCAACTGGCCGCTCTACATCGACCAGATCAAGCGCGACAACCAGGCACCTGGCACCACGATGGCCGATTTCATGGATGAGACCGGCATCACGGTGAACTACACCGAGCCGATCAACGACAACGAGGAGTACTTCGCCAAGATCCGACCCGTGCTCGCTGCGGGTAAAGACGTCGGGGTCGACATCTTCATCCTCACGGACTGGATGGCGTCCAAGCTCATCAACCTCGACTGGGTCCAGACTCTCGACAAGGGCAACATCCAGAACTTCGACAACCTGACATCGACGCTCAAGTCGCCGACGTTCGACCCGAACCGCGACTACACGCTTCCTTGGCAGTCCGGCGTCACCGGCATCGCGTACGACAAGACGCTGACCGACCCAGTCACCACAGTCAACGACCTGCTGACCAACCCAGACCTCAACGGCTCGATCACGCTGCTGAAGGAAATGCGCGACACCATGGGCCTGATCCTGCTCGACCAGGGATCTGACCCGGCGGACTTCACGGCCGACGAGTGGTCGTCAGCCATCGCCACACTGCAAGCGGCCAACGACTCTGGACAGGTCCGTCAGTTCACCGGCAACAACTATGCGCAGCTGTTGGCCAAAGGTGACATCAAGGCGTGCTTCGCGTGGTCGGGAGACGTCATCCAGCTGCAGTTCGACAACCCGAACATCGAGTTCGTGATCCCTGACGCCGGCGGCATGCTGTGGTCGGACAACATGATGATTCCGAACAATGCGCAACACAAGGCCAACGCCGAAGAGTGGATGAACTACTACTACGACCCCAAGGTCGCGGCGAAGCTGGAGGCCTGGGTCAACTACATCTGTCCCGTCGATGGCGCCCAGGAGGAGATGACGAAGATTGACAAGTCTCTTGCCGACAACCCGCTCATCTTCCCGAGCCAGGACGACTACGCCGAGCTGTCCATCTTCCGCGCCCTGTCCGACGAGGAAGAGACCCAGTTCGCCCAGGAGTTCCAAAGCATCACCGTGTGACTTGGCCCTCCTCAGGGCTTCACATTCGGGTGCGCCCTTGCCAGACTCAGGCCGTCACCGTCGACGTGTCGGCGGCCAAGGGACGGCAAGGGTGCACCCGACGCATGACTGCAGACCGGTTAGACCAGGAGGACCAGGAGTTCGAGCCGGCTGACGGACGGAGGTCCGGTAGCCACCACTTTCCGCCCATCGCACCAACGAGTCAGGACCCATGAGCGAACAGACCCCCACAGCAGCGGCAGAAGCACCCACCACTGGGGGCGGTGCTGACCTCCACATCGTCGACGTCACGAAGAAGTTTGGCAGCTTCACCGCCGTCGACGACCTCACGCTGACCATCCCGTCCGGCTCGTTCTTCGCTTTGCTCGGACCTTCCGGATGCGGCAAGACCACTACCCTGCGCATGGTGGCAGGGCTTGAAGAGCCGACCGCCGGACGAATTGTGATTGGCAACGAGGACGTCACGTATCGCAAGCCCTTCAAGCGTCCGGTCAACACCGTGTTCCAGTCGTACGCCCTCTTCCCGCACCTGGATATATTCGAGAACGTCGCATTCGGCCTCCGACGTACTGGCGTGAAGAAGAGCGACGTGCGCGGTGAAGTCGAGAGCATGCTCGACCTGGTCGAGTTGTCCACCTACGCCCGACGCAAGCCCAACCAGCTCTCCGGAGGCCAACAGCAGCGCGTTGCCGTAGGTCGCGCGCTCATCAACAAGCCCGAAGTCCTGCTGCTCGACGAGCCGCTCGGCGCCCTTGACCTCAAGCTGCGTCGTCAGATGCAGATCGAGCTGAAACGCATCCAGACCGACGTCGGGATCACATTCATTCACGTCACGCACGACCAGGAAGAGGCCATGACCATGGCCGACACCATTGCAGTGATGAACGCAGGTGGGGTCGAGCAGATGGGCGCCCCGATGGACCTGTACGAGAACCCAGTCACCACGTTCGTCGCAAACTTCCTCGGACAGTCCAACCTCATCAAGGGATCGCTGACAGGTAAGAGCGGCGGAGACGCCCTTCTGGAGGTTCAGGGCATCCGCATGGCCATGCCCACCGCGCGTGTCCACTCAGACCGTGACGATGTATGGGTCGGTGTGCGTCCGGAGAAGATGCACATCAGCCGGGCTGGTACCCCCACGGACGGCGAGAATGCGGTCACTGGGGTGGTCACCGACGCCTCGTACATCGGCGTCTCGACGCAGTACCTCGTCAAGCTGCCATGGGGCCAAGAAGTCGGCGTCTTCTCACAGAACCTCTCCACCGAGGGCCCGCTCAGAAATGGCGACGACGTCGTCCTGCACTGGAACCCCGCCCACACCTTCGCCCTCGACGCCACTCAGGACGCCCAGGCGGGAGCCGAGAAGATCGAGGGCGACCAATGAGCGCAGCGCCCGCCCCAGGGGCCGCGGCGCAGGCGCCGCTGCACGATGATGACACGGCACGGCCGGTCGGATCGAACAAGTGGACGCCGTACGCGTTGCTGGCACCGGGCATGCTCTGGCTGGCGGTCTTCTTTCTCATTCCGACAGTCATGTTGCTGTACATGTCGCTTTCCTCAGGCACAGCGTTCAGCGGGGACGGAAGCTTCACCTTCGACTGGCAGTTCTCGAACTACGCCGATGCCTGGACGCAGTACATCTATCAGAAACCGATCTTCCAGAAGTCGCTGATCTACGCCCTGATCGCCACCGTGCTTTGCCTGATCGTTGCCTACCCGTTGGCGTACACGATCGCGTTCAAGTCCGGACGCTGGAAGAACCTGCTTCTCGTCCTGGTGATCGCACCGTTCTTCACCAGCTTCTTGCTGAGGACGAACGCGTGGCAGACCATCTTGTCCGACAACGGGTTCGTGGTCACGACGATGAAGAACACCGGCATCTTGTCGTTCTTGCACACTTTCATCAACACCCCCGACTCGTGGCCATCGTGGACGCAGGTGTTCCCCGAAGGAATCACCGGAGACGACCGAGTGCTGTCGACCCCCCTGGCGGTCATTCTCGGTATCACCTACAACTTCCTGCCGTTCATGACGCTCCCGCTGTATGCAAGCCTTGAACGCATCGACGTCCGCTTGATCGAGGCGGCCACCGACCTCTACTCATCGGCGATCACGGCATTCCGCAAGGTGACCTTCCCCTTGTCGCTTCCCGGTGTGGTGGCGGGAACCCTGCTCACCTTCATCCCAGCGGCCGGTGATCCCGTGAACGCCTACTTGCTGGGTTCGACCCAAGACCAGCTAATGGGTAACGCGATTGACGCTCAGTTCAAGGCGACGGGCAACTACCCGCTCGCTTCTGCGCTTTCGGTGATCCTGATGGTGGTCATCGTGGCGATGGTTGCTTTGTATGTGAGACGCGCGGGAACGGAGGAGCTGGTCTGATGGCGACCATGACTGAGTCCGCTCTGACTATTGAGGAACGCCGCGCGCAGGCGCTTGCGGCGCTTCCGCCCTACCGCGAGCCGGGATTCTTTGCCCGCAGCGGTCGATGGATCCGGTCGCACCTGGTGCAGTTCTTCGCGGCACTGGCACTGATCTACATGTTCATCCCGGTACTGGTCGTCGTGGTCTTCTCGTTCAACTTGCCTCTGGGCAAGTTCAACTACAACTGGAACCAGTTCTCGACCTTGGCATGGCGCGATGTCTGGTCCGACGAACAGATCACCGGATCTGTATCGCTGAGCCTCCGAATCGCTTTCGTGTCCACGCTGGTGGCAACAGTGCTCGGTACCTTGATCGCCTTTGCGATTGGACGCCACCGTTTCGCCGGCAGGGCGACGACCAACTTGGTCATCTTCATGCCAATGGCGACGCCCGAAGTGGTCATGGGTTCGTCGCTGCTGACACTTTTCGTGGCCGCGCACCAAGAAGGCTCGCTTGGACCGGTCACGATCACCATCGCGCACATCATGTTCTGCATCAGCTTTGTGGTCGTGACAGTCAAAGCACGCATCGCCGGGCTCGATCCACGTCTTGAGCAAGCCGCCATGGACCTGTACGCCGACGAGAAGACGACGTTCCGAAAAGTGACCTTCCCCTTGGTATTACCGGGCATCGTTGCCGCGGCGCTGCTGGCGTTCTCGCTGTCGTTCGACGACTTCGTGATTACGAACTTCACCAGTGGGCAGACTCTGACCTTCCCCATGTACGTCTGGGGTGCGGCCGGTCGTGGCATTCCGCCCGAGGCCAACGTCGTCGGGGCGATCATGTTCGGCGTCGCCGTCCTGGTGGTTTTGGTGCCGGAGATCTTCAGGCGCAAGCGGGCCGTTTAGCGCCAGTCGGTGAGTTCACCGTGCTCACTGCGAGTGCATCGGGCGCTGGCACCGCTATCCACTGCGTCCTTCATACTCGGGGGTCGAGGTGAGAACGTGTCCGCAGCCCTGTCCAACGCATCCGTGAGTCCGGCGAGCATCTACGCCGCGTTGCGGGACGCTGAGCCGACCTCGTTCTGGCTTGACGATCCAATGGCTCCGGCACCGCGCCCACCGCTGACCGAGCGACTGAGTGCCGACCTGCTGGTCGTCGGTGGTGGGTTCACCGGACTGTGGACTGCTCTGCTTGCGAAGGAAGAGAACCCATCGCTTGACGTTGTCCTGCTGGAAGCCGAGCGGATCGGGTGGGCTGCCACGGGCAGAAATGGTGGCTTCGTCTCATCGAGCTTGACGCACGGACTTCCGAACGGCGTCGACCGCTTCGCTGACGAGTTGCCAACGTTGCTCCGTCTGGGTGACCAGAACCTGGACGCGATCGAGGCCACCATCGAGCGCTACGGCATCGACGCTCAGTGGGAGCGGAACGGTGAGATCACCGCTGCATACGAGCCGTGGCAGGTTGAAGAGCTCAAACGCTATGCCGCGCTCAGCCGCGAGTACGGCATCGATCTCGACGTCTGGGACGCCGGGCGCATGCAGTCAGAGGTGCACTCGCCCACGTACCTCGGGGGCGCGTACGAGCCCGACAGCACAGCTGTCCTGCACCCCGCGCGGTTGGCCTGGGGCCTGGCGCGGGGAGCAGAAAGCCTCGGCGTCCGAATCTTCGAACGCAGCAAGGTCACAGACCTGTCCGACGAGCAAGGTCAGATGGTGGCCAGTGCCGGCTACGGAGAGGTGCGCGCACCGAAGGTCGCTCTTGCGACCAACATCTTTCCGAATCTGGTCAAGCGTGCTCGTTCGTTCGTCATCCCGGTGTGGGACTACGTGCTCATGACCGAACCGCTGACCGACGAGCAGATGGACTCCATTGGGTGGAAGGGTCGTCAGGGCATCGGTGACGGGGGCAACCAGTTCCACTACTACCGGCTGAGCGCCGACAAGCGCATCCTGTGGGGCGGATACGACGCGATCTACCACTACGGCAACGGGCTGAGCGAAGACCTGGCGCAGCGGCCGGAGTCATTCGCGAAGCTGGCTGGGCACTTCTTCGCAACCTTCCCCCAGCTCGAGGGGGTCCGGTTCAGTCACACGTGGGGCGGCGCCATCGACACCTCGACCCGGTTCTGCGCATTGTGGGGCCGCGCCTACGGCGGCAAGGTCTCCTACGTGCTCGGCTACACCGGCCTCGGGGTGGGAGCGACTCGTTTCGGAGCCCAGGTGATGCTTGACCAACTGCACGGACGCCGGACTGAGCGCACTGAGCTGGCCATGGTGAAGACCAAGCCGATCCCCTTCCCACCCGAGCCGATCAAGTCGGCAGGCATCCAGCTCACTCGCTGGTCGATCGCACGTGCAGACCAACGGGCGGGCAGACGCAACGCCTGGCTGCGCACCCTGGACCGCCTGGGGCTGGGCTTCGACTCCTAGGCATCCTGTAAGGCAAACATCGAGGTTGTTTACACTCTGCTACTTGTTCGGGTCGCATTGAGCCGCGACACTGAAACGAACCCGCCGGGGATCTCCTCGGCGTCCAGCTCGGCAAGGAAGAGATCGCCATGACCAAGCACGTCACCCACTGGATTGATGGCAAGAGCTACGGCGGAGTTGCCGAACGTCAAGGCGATATCTACAACCCTGCCACTGGTGAGGTCACGGGGGCGGTCGACTTCGCCGATGTCGCGCTGATGGATGAAGCCGTCGCTGCCGCCAAGGCCGCGTTTCTCGAGTGGCGTCAGGCGTCGCTCACCAAACGCAGCCAGGTGCTGTTCAAATTCCGCGAGCTGCTGGACGCCCGTAAGGGCGAGTTGGCCGAGATCATCACGTCCGAACACGGCAAGGTCTTGTCCGACGCGCTCGGCGAGGTCACACGCGGGCAAGAAGTCGTTGAGTTCGCCTGCGGTATTCCGCATCTGCTGAAGGGCGGCTTCTCAGAGGGCGTCTCGACTCGCGTCGACGTCTACTCGATTCGCCAGCCGCTGGGCGTGGTCGGCATCATCTCCCCCTTCAACTTCCCGGCCATGGTCCCGATGTGGTTCTTCCCGATCGCCATCGCGGCCGGTAATAGCGTGATCGTCAAGCCGAGCGAGAAGGATCCGTCTGCGGCCAACTTCGTTGCAGAGCTGTGGGCAGAGGCGGGTCTGCCAGCAGGTGTGTTCAACGTCGTTCACGGCGACAAGGTTGCGGTCGACCGGCTACTCGACCACCCAGACGTCAAAGCCGTTTCATTCGTCGGTTCAACGCCGATCGCGCAGTACGTCTACGAGACCGGAACTAAGAACGGCAAGCGCGTCCAGGCGCTCGGCGGTGCCAAGAACCACATGCTCGTTCTTCCTGACGCTGATCT
The DNA here is from genome assembly GCA_045807485.1 of Actinomycetes bacterium. GTDB lineage: Bacteria > Actinomycetota > Actinomycetes > JAHEKZ01 > JAHEKZ01 > JAHEKZ01. The sequence continues at coordinate 902 of JBJMHG010000218.1, read as the reverse complement.
CGACCTCGCCGCCGACCAGGCGATCAACGCTGGTTTCGGGTCGGCGGGCGAACGATGCATGGCGATCTCTGCGCTCATCGCTGTCGACAGTGTGGCCGATGAGCTCGTGCAGAAGATCACCGACCGAATGAAGACCCTGCGCACCGGAGACGGACGCCGTGGCTGCGACATGGGTCCGTTGGTCACAGGACAGCACCGCGACAAGGTAACCGGCTATGTGGCGGCCGGGGTCGACGAGGGCGCCACATTGGTTGTCGACGGTCGAGATGTCGAGCCGGACGGGGAGCCAGGGGGCTTCTGGCTCGGCCCGACGCTCTTCGACAACGTCACACCGGACATGAGTATCTACACCGATGAGATCTTTGGCCCGGTGCTGTCCGTGGTCCGGGTGCACTCGTACGACGAGGGGTTGAAGCTCATCAACGACCATCCGTATGGCAACGGAACGGCGATCTTCACCAACGACGGTGGGGCCGCTCGCCGGTTCCAGAACGAGGTCGAGGTCGGAATGATCGGTATCAACGTTCCCATTCCCGTTCCCATGGCCTACTACTCGTTCGGCGGGTGGAAGAACTCACTCTTCGGCGACACCCATGCACACGGCGCTGAGGGAGTGCACTTCTACACGCGCGGCAAAGTGGTCACGAGTCGTTGGCTCGATCCCAGTCACGGCGGCATCAACCTGGGATTCCCGCAGAACGCCTGAACACCGCTCTGGCCGGACGCGGTGTCACTGTCAGGTATCGCTGGCGTCACCCGTCCGGCGTATGGATGCAGTGCTCCGCGTGGTCGATCATCAGGGTTTGTGATGGGGCGCTCGCGCGGGGTTGTCGACCGCGATGTGATCGATGTGATCGTCGACTTTCGGCGTGTGCTGAACGAGGCCAGGCCTGATCAGTGTC
>JBJMHG010000217.1:0-3832 GCA_045807485.1 Actinomycetes bacterium | reverse complement strand
TGGCTCCCTTGGTGAGGCGGCTCGCCACCGATCTGGCAGAGCTGTCTACCGCCCTTGCCAAACTGGCTGACGAACCGTCGCAGGGCCCACTGGCCAAAGATCGACAAGTCGATAAAGCGATAGAGCGATTTCTTGCGGCTGGGCAGCTGGGCCACGGGCGGATCCCTGGCAAGCACGGGACCGCGCCTATGGAATACAGCGTCATCCCGGTCGTGATCCCCGACGAGCCGGGAGCGCTGGGCCGACTTTTCACCACCGTGGCGAAGTCTGGCGCGAGCGTCGAGGACATTTCCCTGGAGCACTCACCGGGACACCCCGTTGGCATCATCGAGCTGTCCGTCCAGCCGCACCAGGCCGACTCTTTGGTTGACGCATTGCAGTCCGATGGCTGGTCGCACCACTAGCGAGCAACGCGAGGGACGTGAGGCAGTCCCACCCGATAGCCTCGGCCGACTGCATTTCGACCCGATCCTCATGTGGCAGCTGCCTTGGCGCCCGGGAACAGCCGACGACACGGAGGGAGCGGCGATGGTTCACGACGACACCGGCGCACTCGTTGCCGTCGCCGTTGACGGTCCTTCCGGGTCAGGAAAGTCGAGCACGGCCAGGGGAGTGGCCGCCCGGCTGGGCTGGAACTACGTGGACACCGGTGCGATGTACCGGGCCCTCACCTGGTGGATGATCCGAGAGGACGTCGACGTCAACGACCCCGCCGCCGTCAGCGCACGGGTCGCCGAACCCTTGCTCGACATCTCAGTCGACCCGCAAGAACACATGGTGTTCATCGACGGCGACGACGTCAGTGCAGAGATCCGCGATCCCAAAGTCACGTCATCGGTGAGCGCCGTAAGTGCGGTGCCCAAGGTTCGCGAGCGCCTTGTGGAGATACAGCGCGAAATCATGGAGCGTGGTCCTGTGGTCGTTGAGGGACGCGACATCGGCACCGTCGTAGCGCCAGATGCGGCGGTCAAGGTGTTCCTTGTTGCTACCACCGAGGTGCGGGCCGAGCGGCGGGCTGCGGAGTGGGCGGACGCGCACGGGATCACCGTCGAGCGAACCGCCGCGATGCTCGATCACCGCGACCACATGGACTCGACGCGTGAGCTGTCGCCGCTCACTCAAGCTGACGACGCCGTTGTCATTGACTCGACCAGCATGACTTTGGATGAGGTAATTGACCGAGTGATCGACCTTGTTCGTGAGCGAGTTCCCGGCTATGCGTCACCGTGACTGAGAACCCGCCAACTGACGCCAGTACCGCGACTTCCGTCGTCGCGGTAGTGGGTCGACCGAATGTCGGAAAGTCAACGTTGGTCAACCGCATCTTGGGCCGACGCGAAGCCGTGGTCGAAGATCGACCCGGCGTGACGCGCGATCGAGTTGCCTACGACGCATCGTGGGCCGGTCGCGACTTCGTCGTGGTTGATACGGGCGGTTGGGAGCCCGACGCCAAAGGGCTCGCAGCGCGCGTCGCAGCGCAGGCAGAACTCGCGGTGCAGGCCGCCGACGCCGTGATGCTGGTCGTTGATGCTGGCGTGGGGATCACTGATACCGACGAGGCTGTCGTTCAGGTGTTAAGACGAGCCAAGAAACCCGTGGTGTTGGCTGCAAACAAGGTCGATGACCAGAAGGCCGAGCTCGAGGCGTCCAGCCTCTGGTCGTTAGGGCTGGGCGAGCCGCATCCCGTCTCGGCGCTGCATGGACGTGGTTCGGGCGATCTGCTCGACGCGCTCGTTGAGGCGCTGCCGAGTCAAAGCCAAGCGCTCGACCTCGAAGGTGGCCCGCACCGGGTGGCACTTCTTGGTCGCCCCAACGTCGGAAAATCGAGCCTTCTGAATCGCCTTGCGGGAGAGGACCGCGTCGTTGTAGACGCCGTGGCGGGTACGACGGTTGACCCTGTCGACGAACTGATCGAACTCGGCGGAGAGAGCTGGCGGTTCGTCGACACCGCAGGCATCCGCCGTCGAGTCAAGGAAGCGAGCGGAAGCGAGTATTTCGCGAGCCTGCGAACTCAGTCTGCACTGGCTAAAGCCGAGGTTGCTGTCGTTCTCATAGACGCGAGTGAAGCAATCAGCGAGCAAGACACTCGGATTCTCAGCATGGTGGTCGAGGCTGGCCGCGCACTCGTCATCGCCTACAACAAGTGGGACATTCTCGATGAGGAACGCCGTTATTACTTGGAGAAAGAGATCGACCGCGACTTGGGCCGGGTTCACTGGGCGCCGCGGGTAAACATCTCGGCGACGAGCGGTCGTCACACCGACAAACTCGTTCCGGCGCTGCACACCGCACTCGACAGTTGGGCCAGTCGAGTTTCGACGTCACAGTTGAACGGGTTCCTTGGGCGACTGGTCGCCGAGCATCCGCACCCGGTGCGCGGTGGAAAGCAGCCAAGGATTCTCTTCGCGACTCAGGCGGGCACCAAGCCTCCGACCTTTGCGCTGTTCACATCAGGATTCTTGGAGAGCGGCTATCGCCGTTTCATCGAACGCAGGCTGCGCGAAGAGTACGGCTTCGAGGGGACCCCGATCCATGTCTCGATGAAGGTGCGAGAGAAGCGCAGGAAGCCCTAACCCGAGCCATAGGCTTGCCGCATGAGAGCGACGAAATTCGGCCGGCCGTTGAGGCCCGGGGGAACGGTTGGAGTCTTTGCGCCTTCGGGTCCCTACGAGAATCGCAGCGACGTCCTGCGTCCCATCGAGTGGTTCGAAGCACGCGGCTACCAAGTCAGGCTCACGGACAGCGTTTGGTCGCGCACCGACTACGTCGCAGGTCCGGCCCAAGATCGGGTCGACGACCTGCATGCACTAATCGAAGACGACGAGGTCGATGTCATTTTCTGTTTGTGGGGTGGCACTGGTGCGATCGAAATGTTGCCACTGATCGACTACGACCTGCTGGCTGCAAAGCCCAAGGCGATCATGGGCTTCAGCGACATCACCAACCTTCATGCGGCCATGCTGAAGAAGAGTGGTTTGTGCACCTTTCACGGTCCCGGGTTTGGTTCGTTCGGTGCTCCCGGTCGAGAAGCCTTCACGCTCGACTCGGCACTGCGGGCGCTCAGCGAAGGCGGAACAGGTGTCGTGCCTCGAAAGCCCAAGGATGAGTACCTGCGGCCGCTCGCTGGGGGTCGGGTGACGGCACCCATCGTCGGCGGCAACCTCTACACGTACAACCACCTGATACAGACGCCGTTCGAGCTGGACATGAACGGGTGCATCCTCCTTGTCGAGGACGTTGCCCAGAAGTCGATCGACTTCGACATCATGTTCTGGCAGATGCGTCACGCTGGCTTGCTACAACAAGTCGCTGGAGTTGTTGTCAGCGATCTTGAAGGGTGCGGAAAGCCTGACCCAGACGTGGTGCATGACCGCTCACTGGAGGATGTGCTGGAAATCCACCTAGCCGACCTGGGTGTACCAGTGCTCTACGGATTGCCGATGGGACACGGCCCTCATCTCGCGTCGATCCCGCTTGGCGTTCAGGCAACGCTGGACGCCGACGAGCGGACGTTGACCATCGACGAGCCCGGAGTCCGGTGATGGTGGCCGACAGTCGATGCAGAGTTACGAATCGGCTGCGTTAGTGTTGGGGCGCTCTTCGGAGCAACCGGGACGTGGCGCAGCTTGGTAGCGCACTTGACTGGGGGTCAAGGGGTCGCGAGTTCGAATCTCGCCGTCCCGACAGCGAATGTGAAGGTCAGGCGGTGTCAATACGAGATCCGAGCGCTGCGGCAGGGTGCCGGTGGAGCAACCCGTCAAGCAATGTGCATAGGTCGCATGGCTATTCCTGATGGCGGGGGTGGCGTCACAGCAAACCTTCGTCCCTGCAG
>JBJMHG010000216.1:0-6415 GCA_045807485.1 Actinomycetes bacterium | reverse complement strand
GACCGCTACAGAATCGAGGTGTCTGAGTGACGACGCTGCTTGACCTCGAGCGGTACATGGAGTTGCTGCACGACGAGGCAGAGCTGCTGGCTCGTGCGTTGGAGACGGAGCAGTTCACAGCGCCAATCGACGCGTGCTCTGGCTGGTCGCTGGCTGACCTCGGCTACCACGTCGGTGACGTCGTGCGCTTCTGGTCGTGGGTGGTCACGACCGGCGCTACGACGACGGACGGTGAGCCTGAGTTCCCTCGGCCCCCCGACGCCGAGCTCGCCCACTGGCTGCGCGTTGGCGTCCGAGATCTCATCGGCCAGCTGCGACGCGCGGATCCGACAGCACCGGCGTATTCGTGGACGCCGCAGCAAGACGTCGCGTTCGTGCAGCGTCGCGTTCCACACGAGGTCGCGGTGCACCGATGGGACGCCGAGCACGCAGTGCGCACTCTCACTGGCGCCGAGCCGCGTCCAATCGAGAGTGACCTCGCCATTGACGGGATCAGCGAGTACTTCCTGCTGGCATCTTCGTTTCCGGTCGAGCAATCAGCCGTCGCCGGAACCATCGCACTCCGTTGCACCGACTCAAAAGGTTGCACCGACTCGAAAGCCACCTGGACGGCGTGGCTCAGCGACTCGAGGATTCAGGCTCTTCAAGCAGACACGCGGGACGCCTCCGTCGCGATATCTGGCGCCGCAAGCGACCTGCTGCTCACCCTGTGGCGACGCTTGCCGCTGAGCTCGGACCGAGTCACGGTTTCCGGTGATGTTGAGTTCGCTCAGCAGTTCCTGTCATGGGCGAACCTCGCGTGACCGCCCGCCCTGGCGATATCCGTGCTCGACAAGACTCGAGGGCGCGATCTTCACCGCGTCCTGGCGATGACCCCTAGCCTGGGGAGGTGCACATCGAATTCCAGCCGTCGGAGCGCTCAAGCCTCGGTATCGAGTGGGAGCTCGAGCTCGTCGACCTCGACACCCGCGAGCTGACCAGTGGGGCGTCCCAGATCCTCGAAGAGATGGCGCTCGTACCGGGCGAGGAGCATCCCAAGGCCAAGCACGAGCTGCTCGAGTCAACAGTCGAGGTGATCACCGGAATCTGCTCGACCGTGGCCGAGGCGCGCGAAGACCTCGCGGGCACTGTCAAAGACGTCCAGGCCGCGGCCGCCAAGCGGAACTTGGGTGTGATGTGCTCGGGCACACATCCACTCACCGACTGGACCACGCAGCAGATCAGTCCGAGCCCGCGCTACCAACAGCTCGTCGAACAGATGCAGTGGCTGGCTCGTCGACTTCAGATCTTCGGCGTCCATATTCATGTCGGCGTTCGCTCGCCCGAGAAGGCGATTCCGATCAACAACGCCTTGATGATGTACATCCCGCATTTCCTGGCGTTGTCCGCGTCGTCACCGTATTGGGTCGGTTCTGACACTGGCCTCGCTTCTGCCCGCAGCAAGGTGTTCGAAGGTCTGCCCACCGCTGGCCTCCCGTATGCGTTGTCGGGTTGGGACGCCTTCGAGGAGTACATGGAGACCCTGATCTCCTCGAACACCATCGAGTCGATACGCGAGGTGTGGTGGGACATTCGACCGCATCCGAACTTCGGCACCGTTGAACTGAGAATCTGCGACGGCATTCCCACCCTCGACGAGATCTCGGTGGTAGCCGCCATGGCACAGTCGTTGGTCGAGTCACTCGACCGACAGCTCGACAAGGGCTACACCTTGCCGCAACCACGCATGTGGTTGGTCCGCGAGAACAAGTGGCGGGCCGCTCGGTATGGGCTGGACGCCGAGATCGTCGTCGACGACCGCGGCCAGTCGGTGAAACCGGTCAAAGAAGCGATTCTCGATCTCGCAGAAGACCTCGAGCCGATCGCGCGCAAGCTCGGTTGCGCCGAAGAGCTCATGCAGGTGGAACGCATCCTTGAGGTTGGCGCGTCCTATGAACGCCAGCGCGCCGTCGCTGCTGCCAACGATGGCGACTTGAAAGCGGTCGTAGACTCGCTCCTTGCCGAGATGGAAGAGGGCGTCTTCTAGTTCACGTGCCCGACGTAATGCGTGAGGGCTTCGGTGACAACTGCGTCGACCGGCATGCCCGCGCGCTCGGCAAGACGTCGCGCCTCTTTACGAAGGTCCTTCGGGATCTCGACGCTGAGCGTGACTGGCTTGCCGGTGAACTTTGGCGTCGCGCCGGCGACTGCGGTTTCGAGGCTGAAGCCCATGCGTCCAGATGCGGACGTTGCTCGGCGAGCCGCTACCGGTGCGTGAGGCACGGGGTGCAGATGTTGCTCGGCTGCGACTCGCGGTGCAGCTGGATGCACTGAGCCGTCGTCGGCGCGCTGAAGGGCCGGGCGCGGTTCTGGTCGGCTCATGGCGGACGCCTTTCGATGGGATGCGGGATTGACGTTAAGAAACCGGACGCAGGGGGGCGGGATGCACCTGGACCGCCAATACCTGTTCGAGGTACTGGTCGAAGATGCGAGCTACCTCGCGTCCGGCTTGGGTGTGCCACGCGTGCACGGGGGTGCACGCGCCGGCAGCCTGCTGCAGAACAGCGCGGTCGGGCAACGGTGGTTGCCAGAGCAAGTCTCCGTAGGCAAGTGCCAGCTCGGCCATGCGGTAACGGTGCTCGGACGACGTCGGTCGCATGCGATTGACGACTATGCCGGCGAGGTGAAGCCGCAGATTCGCGTCGCGCACCACCGTCATGGCGTCCAGCGCCTGTTGTGCGCCCTGCAGCGCGAACAGGCTGGGCTCGGCCACGACCAGACCGAGGTCACTGGCCGTGAGCGCATTGCGGGTGAGCTCACCGAGCGCCGGTGGAGTGTCGATCAAGATGAGGTCGTACTCGTCCAGGCCCTGCATGGTGACGCGCAGGCGTAGCGAGCCGTCACCCTCAGGGATCGCTCTGTGTTCAAGAGCGCGCTCACTGGCGACCAGGTCGATCGTTTCACCCCAGCCGCTCTTCACGACCGCCTGTGCCATGACGCCGGCCCGTCCGTCAGCCAGCACGTCGTTGCTGGTGAACAGGACTCGCTGTGGGTCGAGCACGACGGTGCTGTTGGCCTGCGGATCTAGGTCGATCACCAGAGCGCGCAGCCCCCGAGCGTGCGCGGCGCTCGCGAGCCCGAGCGTGATCGACGTCTTGCCGACTCCGCCCTTCAGGCTCAGCACACTGCACACCCGCGAGGACATGCGCTGAGGGTACGTGGACCGTTCGGACGCCGGGGCCAGAAGTGGCGCGGAGTCTGCCGTTCGGTCCATGCCTTGCTACCTACGGTGAGCGGCTGACCACAGAAGGCGGCCGCCGCGGCTGGGTGACAGTTTTGTGCACAGCGTCGTTGCCGCCGTCGGAGCCGTCCGGTACTATTCGAACATACGTTCGAGAAAGTAACTGACTCACGGAGATAGTTCCTGTCCGTCGCATGTCTGCGGAGGCCTTCGTGGGTCGCGATCAGCTCAGCCGTCGTCCTTCCGACGACGAGGGTGACGACGCGCGTGCCAAGCCTGGATCTGAAGCGGGCGAGTGGGCAGTACCTGGTCTGGGCTCAGGGCGAGGTCCTTTGCCGAACGCAGGGGCGCGCCTGGTGGACGAGACAACGCGGTTGGCCGAACAGTTCGCCGAGCGAGCCGGATCCGTTGAGCTGGCAGAGCAACTCGTTCAGGCGCGCTCCCTGATCGACCAGCTCGAATCGGTATGGCTGCTCGCTGCAGCCGACTTCGAGGCGTCCGGTGGCGTGACTGCATCGGGGTCCGGTTCCTTGATGAGGTGGATGCGCCACCACTGCAAGTTGGCAGCTGGTGAAGCATCGGCGCGCGCTCGAGTCGCGCACGCGGTAGCCGGCGGCGAGCTCCGGTGAAGCGATGATCGACGGTGAGATCAACTGGCGGCAGGCGCATGTGATCCACCACGCCGTGCGGCAGGTGCCTGAAGATCACCACGACGACGCGGAGAGCGCGCTGCTGGAAGCCGCCCATTCTCTCGACCCAGGGCAACTGCGGCGGGTGGGCGAGCGGTTGCTGCACTGTTTTGACCGCGACGCTGCTGAAGAGGCGGCCGTGCGACGCTACGAGCAGCGCGGATTCACGATGGCCGAGACGTTCGATGGTCTCTTCTCTGTTTCTGGAATGCTGGATCCCATCACCGGTGCGCTCCTGATGACCGCACTCGACACGAAGATGCGGCCTCCATGCGCGGCTGGCTCAGACGGTGACGACGAATCCGCCTTAGCTGGCGAACCGACGGCAGGCATCGGGGTGCAGTCGGCGTCCGACCTGCGCACGTGGGCGCAACGTCGAGCAGATGCGCTAGGCGAGATCTGCGCCGAATGGCTCGAGGGCAGCAACCAGACCACGGTGGGTGGCGTCCGACCACATCTTTCGGTGATCGTTGATGTCAGCACTCTTCGAGCTGAATCCGGCGCGTCGGCACAGCCAGGAGAACTGGGCTGGTCCGGACCCATCACAGCGGCCGAGTCGCAGCTGCTCGGTTGCGACGCCACGGTTTCCCGCATCCTCATGGACGGGCCCTCGATGGTGCTCGATGTCGGACGCGCCACGCGCACGATTCCGCCTGCCATTCGTCGAGCGGTCGTGGCCCGTGATCGAACTTGCGTGGCACCCGGGTGTCACAGACCGCCCGAGCACTGTGATGTCCACCATGTTCGGTTCTGCGAGCAAGGCGGAGACACTTCGCTTGGAAACACCGTCCTGGTATGCCGACGGCATCACCGGATGATCCATCAGCACGGATTCCGAGTAGTGGTCGACAGCACCGGACGTCGAAGTATCGAACCACCGTGAGGCTCTACGACGTCCGTGTCTTCTTCGATGCGACCATGCAACGGTGATCACGTATCCAGAACGCCTCCGGGGTTCAGCGCTGCCCATCGCCAGGGGCGCTCGAGTAATCGCGGGTGACTGGTCTGTGCTTCGGGTGACTCGCCAGATTGGCTTTGGCGAACTCGACTTCGAGCGCGCCGTGGCGCGCGTCATGACGTGGCAGATGCATCGCGATGCCGGTGTCGGAGTACGGCAGATCAGACCGGGGAAAGGCGGCACCGATTCTCCGTCACGGGCACGGGTAGGCGATGTTGTCGAGCTGCGGCTGGGCCTAGGGTTCGTAGGCGTTTCTGCTCGGTGCACGGTGGTCGAGTGCTGGACTCCCGCAGACCCGTCCGTGAGGCTGGGTTCTCGTACGGAACGCTGCAAGGGCATCCAGAAAGCGGTGAGGAAGCGTTCGTGATCCGACTGCTCGAGGACGGCGCAGTAATCGGATCGGTTGCAGCGTTCTCGCGGCCGGCGCGATGGTTCACTCGACTGGCACCGCCAGCGTCGCGCGCCGTTCAGCGTGAGATCGCACGCCGTTACTTGAGGGCCGTGCTACCTGATAGCCCAGTCATCTAGCACAGTCATCGCTTGATCAGCTGGTATCGCGCGAGTGATTCACGTCGCTCCGCTGCGTGATCGACGATCCGCTCCGGATAACCCTTGTCGTATCCGTCGGCGGTCTTCCATGGTTCGTGAATGTCCGGTCCGCTGAGGTGCGCCAGTTCAGGGACGTACCGCCGTACATAGTCGCCGTCGGGGTCGTATCGCAGGCCCTGGGTGATGGGGTTGAAAATTCGAAAGTACGGAGCCGCATCGGTTCCGCTACCGGCGGTCCATTGCCAGCCATGGGAATTAGATGCGAGGTCGCCGTCCACCAGGTGGCGCATGAACCAGCCGGCGCCAACCTGCCACTCCAGATGCAGATCCTTGACCAAGAAGGACGCCACAATCATCCGGACGCGGTTGTGCATCCAGCCCTCTGCGAGAAGTTGGCGCATACCGGCGTCGACGATCGGGAAGCCGGTGTTGCCGCTTTGCCACACCGCGAGTTTTCGCTCGGCGGAAGCGCCGACATCGTAATCCATATGTGCGAACTCGGGTCGAAGGTACTGACTTGCTGACTGAGGTTCGTGGTGGAGTACATCGGCGTAGAACTCGCGCCACGCCAGCTCCTTGCGAAAGACCTCATGTGACTTGGTGAGCTTGGCGTGCGGTGATCCGAGGTCAGCGAGAACTGTTCGTGGATGAATCTCCCCGAAGCTCAAATGCACCGACAGGTGAGATGTAGCGCGCAGATCGGGTCGGTCACGCCGATCGGCATAGTCATCGAGTGCGTTGTCGCGGAAGTCCGCCCACCGCGCGAGGGCCGCTCGTTCACCTGCCTCGGGAAGCAGAGGCGGCGCCTCGTTGGAGTGTGACGGCGGCAGCGCGTCGCTCGCGACCGCAGAAACCCACGCGACCTGATCGAATTCTGCCGGCGCTCGCCAGCCATGTTCACACCACGCACGGTAGAACGGCGTGTAGACGCGGTACGGCGTCCCATCTGTTTTGCGGACTCTGCCTGGAGAAACTGCATACGGTGAGCCGGTTCTTTGC
>JBJMHG010000215.1:0-3620 GCA_045807485.1 Actinomycetes bacterium | reverse complement strand
ATCGCCGCCTTCATGAGTACCAGGGGTCTGAACGCCGAGCCGGAACAGCGCACCAGCAAGATTCCTTCCACTACCGCGCAGATCCGGCTGCCAGTCGGGGACGTCAGTGCCATTCAGCAGCTGAAGTCGACGCTGCACTTGCTCAACGATCTCGCCTACGTGCTGCCGCTGCTCGCGCTGCTGTGCTTCATCGGCGCAGTTCTCCTGATGCGTGACCGCCGACGTGGAGTGGTGATCGTTGGAGTCATCGTCGCTGGCGCGGCCCTCCTGCTTGGAGTGGGCATCGCCGTCGGGCGAGAGGGGTACTTGAATGCCGCGACGGATGGTGGAGCTAACCCAGAGACGGCAGCGGTGCTGTTCGACACGCTGATCAGGTTCCTCCGGAACGGGATCAGAGTCTTCTTCCTGATCGGTGTGCTTCTGGCCATTGGGGCGGTGATCACGGGACCTTCGACGTGGGCCGTGCGTACTCGCAAGACGATCGGGAGCCTCATCACCTCTGGCGGTGAGCGCACAGGCTGGGACAGCGGTGCCTTCGGTTCGTTCTTCGCACGGCACCGATTCGGCCTCATGGGCGCTGCGGTTGTCGTGATGGCCATTTGGCTGTTCACGCTGAGCCCGCCCACACCCGGGTCAGTCCTGTGGCTCACCCTGGGACTGCTCGTGTTGCTGGTGGTCATTCAGTTCATCGCCGCGACGGCGCCTCGTGAGGCGGTCGAGTCCGATGGCTCAACTGAAGACGGCGGCACGGATCAGCAAGACACCAAGGAGATCTCGGTCTAGTCCGCCGGTCATGCGTTCTGGCTAACCGCCGGACTTACGCCGGAACTGACGCTTGCCGCCGTGCGCGTGGGTGTCAGTGTCGCCGTGAGCTGATTCTCCCTGGCGGTTGTCGTTGACCGCGTCCTGCGCCTGACGGTTCTTACGCTCGAGTGCCTCGCGGAACTTCGCCTTGACGTCTTCGCTGCTCTCGTCGCTCATGGCAATGAGCATGGTCGCGGGCGCCGAGCCGGTCAAGCCCGTTGATAGCTCGCAGTCCGTCAGCTCAGTGCTGAACCACGCGGAACAACGACATGTCTTTGGCGATAGCACCGCGGACGTGACCGAAAGGCGCCGCTGCCGTCTGAGTGAGGAAGTCGACGACCTCGTCCGTGATGACCTCACCCGGCAGCAGGTTGGGGATTCCTGGCGGGTAGGCCGCCACGGTGTCAGCCGAGATCCGACCGACAGCCAGGCTAGCGTCGATCACCTCAGTGGCGTTGAAGTACGCATCGCGCACACTGATCGCTCGTTCACCTGGTCGAGGAAGACTGATCGAGTCAGTTTGCGTGACCTGACGGTGGGGAAGCGAATGCAGCGCATCGACCAAGCGGTCGACGTCTGGGATCGCGCCCGCGCCGACCACGGCCACGAGGACCGAGTCGGTCGACATCTCGAAGTGAATGCGGTGCTCGGTAAAGAGCAGGTGTCGGGCCTCGTGACCGCTGATGCCGCCGACCCGGGTGTTGATGACGATCCGTAGTGGATCGAGCTGCGCGACGTCGTCGAATGCCAGCATCTGGCCGTCTGCCAATGCGAACCGGCCCTCGGCTTCGATGCGCCCGCGGATCTTCTCCACGGCGTCGAGGCTGGCGGCGATCGTGGTGCGTCCATTTACCGCGAGCTGTTTGCGTGCGTGGTCGAGCGAGGCCATCAGCAGCGCGGAGGCGGAAGTGGACTGCATGGAGCGGAAGGCGCGGTCGATGAGCGGCTCAAGCCGGTCGGCGAAGTCACCGTGTCCGAGGTGGAGCATGGCCGACTGCGTCAGCGAACCCGCGAGCTTGTGCGTAGACGAGATGACCAGGTCTGCACCGAGTCGCAGCGCATTCGTCGGGAGGTCAGGGTGGAAGCCGAAGTGCGGACCCCACGCCTCATCGACCACCAACGGCACGCCGTGCCGGTGTGCCGTAGCAGCCAGAGCGGCGACGTCTGCCACTGCCCCGAAGTAGGAAGGTGTGACTACATATGCCGCTACGGCGTCGGGGTTGGCCTGGAGTACCGACTCGAGATCGTCGGGGGTCACTCCGTGGGCGATGCCGAGGTTAGAGTCGACACTGGGATAGACGAAGGCGGCATCCATGCCGGCGAGAGCGAGTCCATCCACGACCGATGAGTGCACTGAACGCTGCAGCACCACCTGCTCGCCGAGCCCACGAAGTGCTAGGCATGCGACCAGGTTGCCCTTGCTCGCACCGTTGGTCAGGAACCAGGTGCGTCTGGCGCCCCATGCCTGGGCAGCCAGGTAGGCCGCTTGGCCCAGGGGCGTGGGTGCTTCGCCGAAGTCGACTCCTTCGGTGAGTGGTGGCACGTCGAGCTGCAGGGTGCGCTCACCGAGGAACTCGGCGAGTCCCGGTTGGGCGTGGGTCGAGGCCTGGTGGCCTGGCACGTCCAGACGCAGCATGTCGGCGTCGGCGTACGCGGTGAGGGCGTCGGCGTAAGGGGTGCAGCTCTGGTCGAGCCAGGGCAGGCTCGCGGCGAGTGAGTCGTGGGGGGTCATAGCCCAAGTCTGGGGTTCGACCGCATGAAAGGGTAGAGCCTAACTTGCTGGTGCTGCACCATACCCACTATGTATCCTGGGTTGGTGTTAGAACTCCGCCAGCTCACCGTCCTGGAGGCCATCGCCCGGGCCGGTTCGATGGCGGGTGCTGCCCGGGCCCTGCACTACAGCCAGCCCACCGTGGCCCATCACCTGGCCGCACTGGAGTCGCATTTGGGAGTGGAGCTGGTGAGCCGCAGCACCAGGGGTGCCAATCTGACCGACCTCGGCCAGCTCTTCCTCGAGCACGCCGACGCTGTCCTCGACCGGCTGCGTTCGGCAGAAGCTGAGGTGAAAGCCTTGGCAAGGCACGGGGTTGCCACCCTGCGGATCGGAACGTTTCCGACGGCTGGTGCGCATGTGTTGCCGAGGGCAGTAGCAGCGTTGCAAGTGCGAACGGACGTTCGCGTCGAGCTCCACGAGGCAGAACCGCCAGAGCTGGTCGAGCGGCTTCTTGCCCGTGAGCTGCACTGCGCCTTGATCTACGACGATCCCGAGAGCCCGGTCCACGTGCAGGAGGAGATATCGAGGGTGTCGTTGTTCGACGACCCGTTTCGGTTGGTGTTACCTGCTTCACATCCATTGGCGGAGCGTCGCTCGGTTGGATTGTCAGATCTTGTCGAGGACGGCTGGATGATGTCGCGCGACCCTGATGAACCTGGTGACGCCGCTTTGCGTGCAGCGTGCGCAGCAGAGGGGTTCGCGCCACGTCCGGTGTTACGAACGGATGACTATGACGTGATGTTCGGATTCGTCGCTGCTGGGGTCGGCGTCGCACTGGTGCCACAGATGGCCCTCGTCGAACGCGATGGCGTCGTGGTCCGACCCTTGGCACACCTCAACCTCCGTCGGTCGGTGCGTTTTGTGAGTCTTCGTGCAGACGCGCCGCCTGCAGTTCGGGTGCTGCTCAGCGCACTACGTGCTGGGAGAGCTAAGGGCTGACGTTGACTTGGGTGCTCGTGGTTGCGGACGTGCCCCATCCGTCCGTGGCGGTGAGCTGAACCGTGTAAGGGCCGCCACCAGCGTAGGTGTGGCTGGCGCTCTG
>JBJMHG010000214.1:0-4294 GCA_045807485.1 Actinomycetes bacterium | reverse complement strand
ATCCGAGGCCGGGTCCGAAACTGGCGCCCTCGAACCGTTCCAAGCGATCGGCAGCGCGACGGCGTCCCCATTCTCGGTCGAGGACGAGCGCTCCGAACGCGACGAGCAGAAAGAACGAGAGCGGCAGGTCGAGCAACGCCGTTCGACTCATCACCAGATGGAGTCCGTCGATGGCCAGCAGAAAGCCGGCAATCGTGCCGAGGACGGTCGACCCGGTGACCCGTCGCACCAACCGAGCCAACAGCAGGATGCTCAGAGTGCCGAGCAACGCAATGGCGACTCGCCAGCCGAAAGGGTTGAAGCCGAACAGCTGCTCGCCGCTGGCGATGATCCATTTGCCGAGTGGGGGATGCACGACGTAGGACGCCGTACTCGAGAACACGTCCGTGTCACCATTGATGATCTTGTCGTTGGCCTTGTCGACGTAGTCCTGCTCATAGCCGTAGTGCAGCAGCGCCCAGGCGTCCTTGGCGTAATACGTCTCGTCGAACACGAATGCCTTGGGCTGACCGAGGTGCCAGAAGCGCAAGAAGCCACCGAGTGCGGTGACGGCCAGCGCTCCGACCCATCCGGCCAGTCGGTCAGTGGGTCCAGGCGGCAACAACCTGTTCCGCACT
This sequence comes from Actinomycetes bacterium, assembly GCA_045807485.1. GTDB lineage: Bacteria > Actinomycetota > Actinomycetes > JAHEKZ01 > JAHEKZ01 > JAHEKZ01. The sequence continues at coordinate 3,677 of JBJMHG010000214.1, read as the reverse complement.
AGCTCACGATGCGCACGGATCTCGGCGGACTCGGGTACCGAGGGATCGACGCCGCCGCTCGGCAGGTCTTCGGCGGTCACCGTCACCTGGGCATCGTAAGTGCTGGGCTGACAGGATCAGCACGTGTCCGCGCCGGGAGAGTCTGATCAGGGGAGCCTCGTGCTCGCGGCCACGCCCATCGGCAACGTTTCGGACGCCTCGCCGAGACTTCGTCAGCTTCTTCAGGTAGCCGACATCGTTGCAGCGGAAGACACTCGCCGACTGCACCACCTGGCTGCTCGACTGGAGGTCGATCTCAGCGGGCAAGTGGTCTCGTACCACGAGCACAACGAGGGACGCCGCACCCGCGAGCTGGTCGACCAGGTCGCGTCCGGCAAGACCGTTCTCCTGGTGACGGATGCCGGCATGCCATCGGTGAGCGATCCTGGCTACCGGCTCGTCGCGGCCTGTGTTGACGCCGGACTTCACGTCACAAGTGCTCCCGGTCCTTCCGCCGCTATCGCCGCACTCGCCGTTTCCGGCCTGGCTGTAGACCGGTTCTGCTTCGAAGGTTTTCTGCCGCGCAAGCCCGGCCAGCGCAGAGAGCGGCTCCAAGGTTTGGGTCGCGAGCAACGCACGATGGTCTTCTTCGAGGCGCCGCACCGAGCCGGCGAAGTGCTGGCGGATATGGCGGAGCTGTGGGGTGAGTCTCGCCGTGCTGCTGTCTGCCGAGAACTCACCAAGACCTATGAGGAGGTCAAGCGGGGTTCGTTGGCGGAGCTGGCGAAGTGGTCGAGCGGGGGACTACGTGGCGAGATCACGTTGGTCATCGCCGGCGCGCCTGATGTCGTCGACCTGTCCGACGATGAGCTGAGGCAGCGGGTTCGCGCGCTCGAGAGCACGGGCTTGTCCCGTCGAGATGCAGTCGACGCGGTGGCCGCTGAGACCGGTAATGCTCGCCGCAGGGTGTACGCAGCGGCCAACTCGTGACCGAACCGTAGGATTCGGCCCATGCCAGACCGGATCCTGAGCGCCGTCGCATGGCCGTACGGCAATGGCCCTCGCCACATCGGGCATCTCTCGGGCTTTGGCGTGCCGGCCGACGTCTTCAGCAGGTACATGCGGATGGCAGGCCACGACGTCCTGATGGTCAGCGGCACGGACGAGCACGGCACGCCGATCCAGGTGAAGGCAGACCAAGAAGGCGTCAGCGCGCGCGAACTGGTCGACCGCTACCACCGGGTCATCGTCGAAGACTTGCATGGTCTTGGTCTGAGCTACGACTTATTCACTCGCACCACCACGCTGAACCACGCCGCCGTGGTGCAGGAGGTGTTCAAGCAGCTGGTGAAGAACGGTTACGTGTTCACCAAGACGATGATGGGAGCGATCTCGCCCTCGACCGGGCGCACGCTGCCCGACCGATACATCGAGGGAACCTGCCCGATCTGCGGCTTCGACGGCGCTCGTGGCGATCAGTGCGACAACTGCGGCAACCAGCTCGACCCGGTTGACTTGATCAATCCCAAGTCGCGAATCAATGGCGAGGCGCCTCAGTTCGTCGAGACAGAGCACTTCTTCCTCGACTTGCCCGCGTTCACTGAGGCGTTGAGCTCGTGGCTCAGCACGCGGATCGACTGGCGGCCCAACGTTCTGAAGTTCAGTTCCAACTTGATCGACGAGCTGCAGCCTCGTGCGATCAGCCGTGATCTCGACTGGGGCGTCCGAATCCCGATCGAGGGGTGGAAAGACCGCAACGACAAGCGGCTCTACGTGTGGTTCGACGCCGTGATCGGCTACCTGTCGGCGTCCATCGAGTGGTCGCACCGAACCGGCGACGACGATGCGTGGCGTAAGTGGTGGCAGGATCCGGCCGCCCGGTCGTACTACTTCATGGGCAAAGACAACATCGTCTTCCATTCGGTGATCTGGCCGTCGATTTTGCTGGGCTACAACGGACAGGGAGACAAGCGCGGCACGGTGGGCTCGCTCGGTGAGATGCAACTGCCCACCGAGGTGGTCTCGAGCGAGTTCCTCACCATGGAGGGCAAAAAGTTCTCGTCATCGCGTCAGGTCGTTATCTACGTGCGCGACTTCCTCGAACGGTATGACGCGGACGCGCTGAGGTACTTCATCGCGGTGGCCGGGCCAGAGAATCAAGACTCCGACTTCACCTGGGCAGAGTTCGTTCGACGTAACAACGACGAGCTGGTCGCTGGCTGGGGCAACCTGGTCAACCGTTCGGTGTCGATGGCGGCGAAAAATTTCGGACGCATTCCTGACAGCACCGATGCGACAGACGCCGACCGCGAGCTGCTCGCGACCATCCGCGCCACTTTCGGCACAGTCGGCGACCTGCTGGAGAAGTCGCGGCAGAAGGCGGCTATGACCGAGGCGATGCGGGCAGTGGCCGAGGCCAACAAGTACCTGTCAGACCAGGCGCCGTGGAAACTGAAAGAGGACACGGTGCGGCAAGGCACGGTCCTGCACACGGCGCTGCAAGCGGTCCGCGATCTCAACGCGATTTTGACCCCGTTCTTGCCGCACGCGGCGCAGCAGGTGCACGAGACGCTGGGTGGCACCGGAACCTGGTCGCCGATGCCGCAGATCCGCGAGGTCTCCGAACCTGGAAATGACAACTACCCAGTTCTGATGGGCGACTACGCGACTGCGCGAGCCGCCGGCGCGACCTGGGCGTCGTCACCGATTCGGTCCGGCACGCCATTAGCCCCGCCAACACCGATCTTCACCAAGCTCGACCCGTCGGTGGCCGACGACGAGGTCGCCAGGCTTGCCGCTGAGGCCGGCGACGCCGGCGCGGCATCCGGCTCCGAGCCAGATGGCGCCGAGACAGGCGAGAGGGCTTAGCCTGCGGTATGCCCCATACCGTCGGGCCTGCGCCAGAGCTGTTCACACTTCACGACGTCACTTTCGATGTCGGTGGTCGGCGGATCCTCGACCAGATCAGTGATCACATCCACGAAGGTCATGCGACCGGCATCGTGGGGGCGAGCGGATCCGGAAAGTCGACCCTCTTGCGCATGTTGAACCGGCTTGAGGAACCGACTTCGGGACAGATCTCCTTTCGCGGAACACCGCTGCCTGAGCTCGACGTCCGCGAGCTGCGGCGACGGATAGGGCTGGTGGTGCAACGCCCAGTCATGCTCACTGAGCGAATCGACGACGAGGTCAGGGTCGGAGCCACCGATCTCACCGACGACGAGGTGACAGGGCTGCTCGAGCAGGTCGCCCTTGCCCACATGGAGCGAGACCGGCGTCCCGACGATCTGTCGGGTGGTGAGCAGCAGCGTCTTGCCCTGGCTCGCGCGTTGGCGGTGGGACCAGAGGTTCTGCTGCTTGATGAGCCCACCAGCGCACTCGACGCGAAGGCAGCAGAGTCCGTCGACGAGGTGATCCGATCACTCACCGGTTCTGGCCTCTCTGTCGTGTTGGTGAGCCACGACCTCAAGCGCGCAGCTTCACTCACCCACGACGCGTTGGTCCTCGATCACGGGCGCCTGGTCGAGCGCGGTGACCCCGCAGCCGTCACCTACATGGGAGGACACTGACATGTCACCGATCGTGCTTGCCGCGTCGTCTACGGCGAACATTCCGACGTGGTGGGGCGTCGCCGCGTCCGCGGTTCTGGTGTTGGTCGCCATTGCCATCTCTTGGCGCGAGCGTCTCGGGCTGCAACG
>JBJMHG010000213.1:0-7813 GCA_045807485.1 Actinomycetes bacterium | reverse complement strand
GTGCCACAAAGAAGGTCAACAGGTCGTCGGCAGCGACGAACAGCATCATGCCGCTAACCGAGAAGAGCGCTAATGGCCATACCTCGGTCTGCGTGACCCGCGCAACCGTCAGGTCGCGCTCCGATGCGCTTCCGGGAATGGTTGCCGCAGACGGCGTGAACGCGTCACCAGCCGAATCAACCTTGCGCTCAGCAAAAAGCAGGAACGCGACAAATGACAGCACGAGGATCGTGCCTTGCATGAAGACAGCCGGTCCGTCGATGGCGACGTCGCCGGATGCCGCGATAGCGCCGAGCTCGGGTCGCGTCCATACCAACAGAACGACAAAGGCAGCCGTCAGCGTCGCCAGACTGAGGACGAGCTGGATGGTGCGGCGGCTGTTACGCGGCGCAAACGCCTCGACGAGCACACCTACCGTTGCCCCGCCGAACACGATCAGCATGGGCGCCAGCAGGTGGTACTCAAATGTCGGAGTCGTCAGGGTGTCGGCCAGGTGGGACATCAGTTCGATCCCCCTCCCGGTGGCGTGCTACCGACGTTGCCCACAGGCACGTCGGGTTCGACCGGATCGACGTGCAGGAAGCTCAGCGACCGTTCGATAGAAGGGTTGACCACGTCGAAGACCGGCTTCGGAAATACACCCACTGCAACGGTGAGAACGATGATCGGCGCGAACGCCACAAGTTCTCGTGGCAGCACGTCGCGCATGCCCTTGACACCTTCTGCGGCCGGACCTTGTGCGACCCGCTTGTACATGATCAGGATGTACAGCGCCGACAGCACAATTCCGATCACTGCGATGACGGCAGCGACCGGCCAGCGCTGGTATGAGCCAATCAGCACCGTCAGCTCGCCCACGAAGCTCGCCAGACCAGGCATCGCCAGACCAGACAACCCCGCGAACAAGAAGAGGCCCGCGAGCATTGGCGCCACCCGCTGTACGCCGCCGAATGCCGAGATGATGCTCGACCCGCGGCGTTTGATGAGGTATTCGGCTCCGATGAAGAGGGCGGCGGTCGAAAGTCCATGGGCCACCATGTAGATGACGGATCCAGATCCACCGATCTGGGTAAAGGCAAAGATTCCCAGAACCATGAAGCCGAAGTGCGACACCGAGGTGTAGGCGATCAGCCGGTTCATGTCGGTCTGTCCAATTGCCACCAGAGCGCCGTAGACGATGCTCACGACGGCCAGCAGAACCACAAATGGTGCGGCCCACTCGGAAGCTTCCGGAAAAATTGGCAACACCAGACGCAGCATGGCGAAGGTCGCCACCTTGTCGAGCACCCCCACGAGCAACGTGTTCGTGGCGGCAGTACCCGACGCCGCCGCGTCAGGCAGCCAGGTGTGAACCGGGAACATTGGCGCCTTGACAGCGAATGCGAAGAAGAAACCGGCGAACAGAATCTTCTGGGTGTCGGGGGCAATCGGCATTCCGGCCAAGGCATTCCAGTCGAAAGTGCCGGTACCGAGCTGCTGCGCCGACACCACGTACAGGCCAATCAGTGCCGCTAGAAGAAGGAGACCACCCAGCAGGCTGTACAGCAGGAACTTCACTGCTGCGTACGTGCGCTGCCCTCGGCCAAACATCCCGATCAAGAAGTAGACCGGAACGAGCATCACTTCGAAGGCCACGTAGAACAAGAAGAGATCTGTTGCCGCGAAGACGTAAACAATGCATCCGAGCAGCGCCAGGATCAGGGCGAAGTACGTCTGCGGTCGGTGGCGGTCGTTGTCATCAGCGTCGTTCCACCCGGCGAGCACGACGATGGGCGCAAGGCACATGGCCAAAGCGATCAGTACTAGGGCAGTGCCATCAACGCCGACTGCGTAACTGATCCCGAACTGCTTGATCCATGGTGTGCTGTCGACGAACTGGAAGGTTTCAGGGGCATCTGGTGTGAAGTCCAGGGCCATGACAACGGTCATCGCCAGCATCACAAGCGTGACGGCGAGCGTGATCTGCTTGGCCAATAGCTCTCGTCCACGTGGCAGCGCAGCCACGACGGCCGCGGCAACAAAGGGAAGAACGCCCAGAGTCGTCAGAATCGGAAAGTCCGTCACGAAACCGCCACCAAGACCAGCACTCCCACGACAACAACCGCTCCGGCCAACATCGAAAGGGCGTAGCTGCGGACGAAACCGGTTTGCCAACGGCGCATGCGAGCCGAGCCGCCGCCGAACGCTGCAGCAGTCGCATTGACTGCTCCGTCAACGACCCGATTGTCGAAGAAGACAAGGAAGCGAGTGAGGTACTGGCCTGGCCGCATGGCGACCGACTCGTTGACTGCGTCCTGATAGAAGTCTCGCCGCGCCGCGCGCGTGAGAACCGAGCCAACCGGAGCCTGGACCGGAACCGCCTTCCTGACGTACATCGAATACGCGATGGCGATGCCTACGAACACGACGAGCAAGATGATTGCCGTCAGGGCAAGCGGCGGGATTCCGAGATCGTGCGGTTGCTCGGGGCCGACCACTGGCTCCAGCCAGTCAACGATGCGATTTCCGCTCCAGAGCAGGAAACCGAGCACGATCGAACCGATGGACAGCAGGACCATCGGCACGGTCATCGATCGCGGCGACTCGTGGGGATGGACGTCAGTCTCCCAGCGGGCGTCACCGAAGAAGGTCATGATGACCACCCGGGTCATGTAGAACGCTGTGATGCCGGCACCGAGAACCGCCGCAATTCCCAGCCACACGTTGTCGGCCATGGCGGCTTCGATGATCTTGTCTTTGCTGAAGAATCCCGCGAAGGGCGGGATACCGATGATGGCCAAGTAGCCGATGAAGAAGGTGACGAACGTCGCCGGCAGTGCCACCCTCAAGGCGCCGTACCGTCGCATGTTCACCTGGTCGTTCATGCCGTGCATCACCGAGCCGGCGCCGAGGAACAAATGCGCTTTGAAGAAGCCGTGTGTTAGCAGGTGGAAGATGGCAAATGCGTAACCTGCCGGCCCTAAGCCGGCCGCCAACACCATGTATCCGATCTGGCTCATTGTCGAAGCAGCTAGTGCCTTCTTGATGTCATCCTTTGCCGTTCCGATGAACGCACCAAAGAGCAGGGTGAGCACCCCCACCAAGACCACTGCGAGACGAGCTCCGTCAGACAGGTCGTAGATGGGGTTGGAGCGCACGATCAGATAGACACCAGCCGTCACCATGGTGGCCGCATGGATCAGAGCCGACACCGGCGTGGGACCAGCCATGGCGTCACCAAGCCAAGCCTGCAAGGGCATTTGTGCGCTCTTACCCGTCGCTGCCAGCAAGAGCAGCAAGCCGAGCGCGAGAACGACACCAGAACTTGCGCCCCCGACACCGCTGAACACTCCGGAGAAGTTTGTCGTTCCGAAAGTTGCGACCATGATCATGATTGCCAGAGACATGCCAATGTCACCAACGCGATTCATGACGAAGGCTTTGTTGCCAGCGGTCGCATACTCCGGCTTGGCGTTCCAGAAAGCGATCAGAAGGTATGACGCCAGACCGACGCCTTCCCACCCCACGTAGACCATCACGTAGTTGCTCGCCAGTACCAAGAGCAGCATCGAGGCAACGAAGAGATTCAGGTAAGCGAAAAACCGACGCTTGTCGGGGTCGTCGGCCATGTATCCCAGCGAATACACATGGATGAGACCCCCCACGAATGTCACCAAGAGCACGAACACCATCGAGAGCGGATCGAGCTGGAACCCAACATCTACCGTGAACGAACCGATCGGTGCCCACTCGAAAAGAGTCTGGACGAAGGCACGTCCGTCAGAGGGCTTTCCGAGCATCTGCAAGAACTGGATGAGCCCGATGACGAAAGCAACACCCACGAGCGACGTAGCAAGCACTGGGCCGAACTTGTCCGTTCGGCGGCCCCCCACGAGCAACAGCACTGCGCCAAGGAGCGGGAGCGCGATCAGCACCCAGACCAAACTGAAAACACCGGTCGCGGGGGCCAACACCTGCTGACCCCCCTCTGTCGACAAGAGAGTGGCGGTCGAGATCATCGGACCCTCTCCGGCCAGGCGGGCGGCATGCTCACATCGGGAGCGCTCTGGTTGGACATCGAGATCAGAGCTTCAGCAGGTTGGGGTCATCGACCGAGGCCGAACGTCGGGTACGGAAGATCGTGACGATGATGGCCAGGCCAACCACCACTTCGGCGGCAGCCACCACCATGACGAAGAACGCCACGATCATGCCGTCGATGTTTCCGGTGAGGCGAGCGAAAGTCACGAATGCCAAGTTCGATGCATTAAGCATCAGCTCGATGCACATGAACACGATGATTGCGTTTCGGCGTACCACAACCCCTACCGCACCGATGCAGAAAAGAACCGTGGCCAGGTAGAGGTAGTTCTCGGGGTTCATTCCACGTCACCCCCTTCTGCTTCGACGTCGCGAGCTGCTTCCAACTCGGTGTATCGAACCGTGCCCTGCCTACGTAGCTGGTCGGGGATTGAGGCTTCGCTAGCAGAGCCGTCGGGCAAGAGTGCCGGTGTATCCACGGCGTTGTGGCGGGCATACACCCCCGGGCTTGGGAAAGGTGTCGGGTGTGCGCTCTTGATCCGCTCGACTGACAGCTCGGGCTGGGGCTTTCGTGGTGTCAGCCTTTCCTTGTGGGTAAGGGCCATCGCACCCACCGCCGCAGTGATCAAGACGATGCTGACCACCTCAAAGGTGAACACGTACCGAGTGAAGATTGCCTCCGCAATGGCTTCGACGTGGCCCCCGGCCGATTCATTAGCGTCCGAGATTCCGGGGGCGTCCGCGAACACGGCTCTGCTGATGCCTGACCCGACCAGCAACGCAAAGCCGATCGCAAGGAGCAAACCCAGGACGCGCTGTCCTCTAAGCGTCTCGACAAAGGAGTCTGATGCGTCAACGCCCACGAGCATCAGAACAAACAGGAACAGCATCATTACGGCGCCCGTGTAGACGACCACCTGCACCACGCCAAGGAAGATGCCCCCCTGCATGATGAACATGACCGCGAGGATGATCATCGTCATCGCCATCCAAAGGGCACTGTGAACGGCTTTACGACTGAGCAGGATCATTACCGCGGCCACGCCCGCGAGCGGCTCAAGTATCCAGAAGGCCCAGGCCTCGCCCGTGGATGTCTGCATCGCCAAGAGACCTGCGGTCATTGAACGTCACCGCCACCAGCTTGCGGGGGGACGTCGAACTCGCCTGCGTAGTAGTTCTGCTCGGTTGTTCCGGACGCCATTGGGTGGGGGGGCGGCGCCATGCCTGAGCCCAGCGGCGCCAACAGGTCTTGCTTCTCGAAAATCAGGTCTGCCCTGTTGTTGTCAGCAAGCTCGAACTCATGAGTCATCGTGAGGGCGCGCGTTGGGCATGCCTCGAGACACATTCCGCAGAAGATGCACCGCAAGTAGTTGATTTGGTAGACCCGGCCATAGCGCTCACCTGGCGAGAATCGTTCAGCATCGGTGTTCTCCGCGCCCTCGACATAGATCGCATCAGCCGGGCACGCCCAAGCGCACAGCTCACACCCGATGCAGCGTTCCAACCCATCGGAGTACCGGTTGAGCACATGTCTGCCGTGGAAGCGAGGCAACATCGGCTTGCGTTCTTCGGGGTACTGCTCGGTGGTGACCTTTCGGAACTGAGTCGTGAAGGTGACACCGAAGCCTGCGATCGAGTCGAGGAACCTAGCCATCGAGTTCCTCCCGCTGCTCAGGCGCCCCAACTTGGGCGGACACAGCGGCTGGCTGCTGCCCAGGCAGAGGCGGAACGGGGTGACCACCTGCGAAGGCGTCGAATCCCTCCGGCTCTGGTCGACGAGAGGCCTCGCGCTTGGTCGCGACGTAGTCCCAAGCGATGCTCAGAACCAGCAGGACACCGAGCGCTATTGCGCCCCAGACGAGAATGTCTTGCCGGTCCAACGTGGCTTCATTCGAAATGGCTCGTACCGTGGCGACAACGGCAATCCAGAGCAGTGAGATCGGTATGAGCACTTTCCATCCCAGTCTCATGAACTGGTCGTAGCGGAGCCTCGGCAACGTGCCACGGAGCCAGATGAAGACGAACATGAACACCCAGACCTTGGCGATGAACCAGATCACCGGCCACCAGCCATCGTTGGCACCGGACCAGATGGGACCGCCCAGCGGCCAAGGGGCTTGCCATCCACCAAGGAACAAGGTGGTCGCAAGCGCGGCCACTGTGAACATGTTGATGTATTCCGCGAGAAAGAACAGGGCGAACTTCAGTGAGCTGTACTCGGTGTGGAAGCCACCCACTAGTTCACCTTCGGCCTCTGGCAAGTCGAACGGCGCTCGGTTGGTCTCGCCGACCATGGAAACCACATAGATGAGGAACGAGGGCAACAAGATGATCGCGAACCACAGCCGGTCTTGAGAAGACACGATCGCGGAAGTCGACATCGAGCTCGAGTACAAGAACACCGCGACAAACGACAGACCCATGGCAATCTCGTAGCTGATCACCTGTGCTGAAGATCTCAGCCCCCCAAGCAGCGGGTAAGTCGAGCCGCTTGACCAGCCCGCAAGCACGAGTCCGTAGACGCCAACAGAGGTGACCGCAAGGACGTACAGCACAGAAACTGGGAAGTCTGTGAGTTGCAGCGCGGTGGTGTACTCCGTGCCAGCGATCGAGAACGTCACGACCGGACCGAAGGGAATCACCGCAAAGGCAAGAAAGCATGTGGTCGCAGAGATGATTGGGGCCACGATGAAGACGGCTTTATCTGCGGCTGAGGGGATGATGTCTTCTTTGAGGGCCAGTTTGATGCCGTCCGCCAAGCCCTGAAGCAGCCCGAACGGTCCGACCCGGTTCGGCCCCACTCGCTGCTGCATGCGAGCGACGACGCGCCGCTCGGCCCAGATCATGACCAGAGTGCTGACAACCAGGAATACGAAGATGAAGAGTGCCTTGATGACCGAGATCCACCATGGCGTCTCGGCCAGCGCCTCTGTGACGCTCAGCTCGAGTCTCATCCATGTCCTCCTAGGGCAACCTGCACCCGGTTTCCGCCCGTTCCCACGTTGCCGCAAAGAGTGCGGTGCGCGTCACCTGTCACCACTACCGTGCCTTCGGCGACTTCGGTGATCACCAACGGCGCAGTGACGCTACCGCTGTCACTGGTCACCGTCACCAGGCGCCCCTCGTCAGCGGCGAACTTGGACGCATCAGCTCTTGAGAGCCACACTTCTCGCGGCCTTGCCGTGGCCGCGAGGTAGGGCTCGCCTTCCTGCATGACCGTGGCTTCCAAGAGCGGCCGCCACGTCGCGAGCCGGAACCCAGAGCCGGCGTCGTCGGCGACGCGACTCTCTGCTGGCGCGCTGGCCCGTGCCCCCTCCCAGCCGGCGAACTCGGCAAACTGCGAGCTGAGCGCCGCCCCGTCCCTCGGAAAGTTGCTCACGTCGAGCTCAGCTGCAAGAGCCGACAGCACCCGGCCGTCACTCATCAACGTCGTGCGGATCGCGAGCTGCGAGCGTCGCTGCCGGCCTTCCCAGTTGACGAACGTTCCGGACTTCTCTGACACCGCGGCAACTGGGAAAACGACGTCGGCCAGATCGAGCAGCTCGTGCGCATGAGTGTCGAGGACAACCAGGAAGTCAAGTGCCCGAATCGCTGCTGTCGCCGCCTCGGGCAGATCGTCTAGCCGTGCACCACCCATGACCAGGGCCTTGAGGGCACCGGACTCGACGGCTTCGAGCATCCTTGGCAGGTCACGGCCTGGCTCCTCTGGCACGTCGGCCACTCCCCAGATGGCGGCGGTGTCGACGCGTGCAGACGGGTCGGCAACCGGCCGGCCGCCTGGCAGCAAGCTGGG
>JBJMHG010000212.1:0-9239 GCA_045807485.1 Actinomycetes bacterium | reverse complement strand
GAGATCGGCATGTCATTGCCCATCTTCATCAAGTGGGACGACGCCGAGTTTGGGTTGCGGGCGGCGAAGTCGGGCATTCCCACGGTGTCACTACCTGGCGCCGCCGTTTGGCATGTGCCGTGGACAGACAAAGACGACACGATCGACTGGCAGGCTTATCACCACGCCCGAAACCGGCTGCTCGTCGCCCTCTTGCACTCGCCGTACGACCGCGGCGGCCGGCTGGTCTACGAGTCGATGAACATGCAGATCAAGCATGGTCTGGCGATGCAGTACACGGCGGCTGAACTGAGGCTATGGGCACTCGAAGACCTTCTGTCAGGTCCCGATCACATGCACCGCGACCTGCCGACCAAGCTCGCTGAGATCCGGGCCTTCCGCAAGGGGCAAGACGACTCGCATGTCGAAACCGACCCGCGTGCCTACCCGCCGGTTCGTCGCCACAAGCCTCCGAAGCGCGGTAAAGACCCGACCGAGCCCAAGGGTCTGGTGGCGACGTACGGGGCGGCGGCGGCGGGAATCCTCCGTCAGATCCGCCCGGTCCGCAGCACCAGCCGGCTCAATCCTGAGGCGAAGGTGGCGGCGATGGACTCCAAGTGGAGCCTGCTCAGCCAGTTCGACTCGGCGGTGGTGACAACGGCCGATGGCGCAGGATCCTTCTGGTACAAGCGCGATCGCAGACGTTTTGCCGATCTGATGCGGCGCAGTCTCGACCTGCACCGCGAGCTTGCGTTGCGTTGGGATGAGCTGGCACGTACCTACCAGCAAGCCGTGCCCGAGGTGACCGGCCCTGACGCATGGAGCAAGACGTGGGGCGACAGCAGTGAGCAGTGACGCCTCGGCGTCAGAACCGCGACGGTCTGACAGCAAGCGCGTCATCATCCACGTCGGCGCCCCCAAGACGGGCACCACGTTCTTGCAAGGCGTTCTGTGGCGCAACCGTGACGACCTGCGAGGGGCCGGGCTACACATAGTCGGCCAGAGCCGGGGTGATCATTACCGCGCCGGTCATGACATCCGTGACGTCGAGCACAACCCGAAAGATCCGCGGCCGGACTGGACCGGTTCGTGGGAGCTCCTGGCCGGACTCGCCACCTCGAGCTCAGCGCGAACGACGATCATCTCTGATGAGCACCTCGCGTCCCTGACGCCCGAACAGGTGACAAGGGCGGTTCAGTCCCTTCGCGGCCGCGAGGTTCACGTCGTGTACACCACGCGCAACCTTGCTCGGCTGCTGCCGTCAGAGCATCAGGAGTATGTGAAACACCGCTCACCGTTGACCTACCAAGAGTGGTCTTCGAAGGTGTTCAACGATCGGTCCCGCGGACCCGGCAAGTGGTTCTGGAGTGTCCACGACCCAGTCGATGTCGTCAGGCGCTGGTCAACGGCCGTGCAAGCCCAGAACATCCACGTGCTGACTCTGCCGCTGCCCGGTTCACCCAAACATGAACTGTGGCACCGCTTCTGCTCGGTCGTCGATGTCGACCCCGCAGTGGCTACAGACTTTGAGGTCATGGGCAATGACTCTCTGGGCATGGCCGAGACCGAAGTCCTGCGGCGAGTCAACATCGCACTCCCTGACTCGTTCCCGCGTTGGCACCACACCGGAATTGCGCGTGACATTCTCGCAAGTCGAGTCTTGGGACCACGTTCCAAGACCGGCCGACCGGCAGTGCCTGAGCCAGTTCGCGAGGCGGTGCTGAAACAGACCGAGGCGAACATCTCAGGACTGGGCTCAGGTATCTGCGACCTGGTCGGCGATCTCGATGAGCTGGCAGTGACCGACGACCTTGCGACGGGAGAGTCTGCGCCGACCGAGGCCGAGCTGCTCGACGCAGCGGTTGATGGCATCGCCGGACTGCTCGTTCAGATGGGCCGGATGCGCGACGACCGCCGTCGCGCTGAAGGCAGGCTGCGGCGTCAGCTCTCGGCCTCCGGCCAGATGGTTCGTACGCGTACGAAGTTGGCGTCCATCGTCGATCGCACGAGTTGGGGTTCAGCGGCACTGGCCCGATACCGAAACGCCCGCGAACGCTCCAACAGAACTTGAGGTCTGATGACGACCGTCTACCTTCACGTCGGCACCTTCAAGACCGGTACCAGCTACTTGCAGTCCGTGCTGGCTCACTCAAAGGATCAGCTTGCCGACGCCGGCGTGCTTTGGCCAGGACGGGCTTGGGCAGACCAGGTGGCGGCCACCAAGGGGCTGCTCAGCAACCGTCCCGGTAAGGCAGCGGCCTGGGATCGGCTCGTCGATGAGGTCAACGCATGGTCGGGCACCAGCGCCATCATCTCCATGGAAACGCTGTCGATGGCGTCCACTCGCGCGGTGAAGCGCGCCGCTTCGTCGCTCTCCGACCATCACGTTCGAGTCGTCCTCACCGCCCGTGACATAGGTCGCGTGCTTCCCGCCCAGTGGCAAGAGTCGGTGCAGAACGGCAAGTCCTGGTCGTACCGCGAATACCTGTCAGGTGTTGTAGAAGGCCAGCCCGGCGATCGCGCCTACGACCACTTCTGGAGCAAGCACGACTGGGGCCACGTCATGCGAACGTGGTCCGGTGTCGCGTCAGATGCGGAAGTACTGCTCGTCACAGTCCCGCCGTCTGGTGCACCGAGGGGCCTGCTGTGGGAACGGTTCTGCGAGGCGGTTTCGCTCGACCCACTTCGATTCGACTCGTCTCGCACCGTGAACGAGTCGCTGGGGGCAGCGTCCGCAGAAGTCATCCGCTACGTATCTGCGGCTTTGAATGACAAGGACTCGCACAAGCAGACACCAAGGGTTTTGAAGAAGACGCTCGCCAAAGGGGTGTTGAACGGACGCAAGTCCGACGAACCGTCGTTGGTGCTTCCGCACGACCTGGAGGCGTGGGCTGAGCGCCGAAGCGACGAACTAATTGCCGACGTCAAGAACGTCCCCTCGACGGTCATCGGCGATCTCGACGACCTCCGACCCCGCTTTGCCGGTGCGCGTCCCGGTCAGACCGAAGATCCGTCCACCCTTCCCGTCGAAGAGCTGCTGGCCGCCGCTGGGTACGGCCTGGCTGCCTTCTGCGAGCTGTTCGCCGAGAACGGACTCGCGCCGCGCGGCTACGGACCAGATGACAGTACGACGCGTCGTGCTGCGCGTCGAGGGAATCGCGCGTGAGCAAGCCGACAATCGTCTTGCACATCGGTGCAATGAAGACGGGCACGTCGTACATCCAGTCCGTGCTCGAGCAAGACAAAGACCTGCTGGCCAGCCGTGGCGTCTACTGGCCAGGTGCGTCGTGGAAAGACCAGCGTCTCGCAGTACAAGACCTCCTGGCGTCCGGGCGCCGAGACGGTTCGCTGAAGTCTTGGGAACCCTTTTCGGGACAGCTGCTTGCACATCGTGGAGACATGTCGTTGGTCTCGATGGAGTTCCTCTCGTTCGCTCCCGCCGATGTCGTCGAGCGCGCGATGCAGACTCTGAAGCCAGCTCGGGTGCGAGTGGTCCTCACAGCTCGCGACCTTGGTCGTGCGATTCCCGCGCAGTGGCAAGAGTCGATGCAGAACATGCATGAGTGGTCCTATCGCGAGTACCTCGACGGATTGATGAGGTACCCGGCCGAGGAGACCAAAGCAGGCAGGCACTTCTGGGTTCGGCAAGACTGGGCACAGATACTGCGCAACTGGCAGCCCTGGGTGGCGCCAGAAGACCTGGTGCTGGTGACGCTTCCGGCGTCCGGGGGCCCCACCGAGACGTTGTGGCTCCGCTTTTGTGAAGCCGTCGGCATCGACAGCCAAGGATTCGATCTCGAGGGCTTCGAGAACGATTCGCTAGGCGCGGTCTCGGCCGAGTTGATGCATCGAATCAGCACCGAGGCGAGGGAGCGCGGATTTCGGCCGCCGGAGTTCCAGGTCTTCAAACGCACCCTGGCAAAGCGGGTCCTGGCCAAGCGGCGCCGTTCTGAGCCCAGCATTGTGGTGCCTCCGGAGCGGCGTGAGTGGATCGAGAAGCGATCCCGAGAACTCCTTGAGGAAGTGTCTGCCATCCGGCCACAGGTGGTGGGCGACCTCGAGGATCTGATGCCGACCTGGCCCGACCCCTCGTCGAGCCCTCAGCTGTCTGACATGGGAGCTGTATCGGACGCTGAGTTGCTGGACGCCGCCATCGATGGATTCTTCGGCATGGCCGCGGCGATCCAGCGACGGAACAAGTCTGAAGGCAAGCAATGACGCGCACCGTGCACTTGCACATCGGCGAACCCAAGACCGGAACGACGTACCTGCAGGGGATGCTGTTTCACCATCAAAGCCAACTACGGGACGCCGGGATTCTCGTTCCCGGAAAGAATCTCGATCACATCCGTGCCGGCCATGATGTTCTCGGACGCACGAAGACGGCCGGAACACACTCCACAGAGGGTGCATGGGAAGAGCTGGCCGGCCAGATCGAGTCCTCTGAGCTTCCGCATGCCGTTATCTCGATGGAGATGCTTACTCGAGCAGGCGCACCCCAGGCAGCACGTGCAGTTCGGGCGTTCTCTGACTCCACCGATGTGCGTGTAGTCGTCACCGCGCGCGAGCTGTCGCGGCTTGTACCTGCACGCTGGCAAGAGTCGGTGCAGTTTCGAAAGAGCTGGACGCTGGACGAGTATGTCGCGGGCGTCTTTGACAGCCCTAGAGAGCGCGACACCGGCCCTGCGAAGCATTTCTGGGGTTTGCACGACACGCCGGTAACGGTTCAGACCTGGGGTAAGCACGTAAGCCCTGACCACATCTCGGTCGTCACTGTGCCACCGTCCGGCTCAGCCCCCGACCTGTTGTGGACACGTTTCGGCGATGCGATCGGAGCAGACCTAAGGGGGTATGCACCGGCTGACACGTCCAACGCCTCGCTGGGCGCGGCGTCCGCCGAGCTGATGCGGCGGCTGAACGACGCGCTCGCCGACTCTGACATGGGAGATGCCGACCACGCTCGCATCTGTCGGAGGTTCTTGGGCAAGTCGGTTCTTCCCGAGTTGAAAAGCCAAGAGCCCGGAATCGCGTTGCCCCCCGCCTTCAGCGCGGATGCCCACGCGTTGTCGGTCCAGATCGTCACTGAGCTGCGCCACACCGGGGCCCGTGTCGTTGGCAACCTCGACGAGCTGCTTTCCTCTGCCACCTCCACTGAGCCACTAGCTCCGACTGAAGCGCAGATAGCCTCGGCCGCGGTGGCGGCAATGGCTGCGCTCGTCGAGCAGAATGCGAAGCTTGCTCGCAAAGCCCGACGCCGCGGCGACGACCTCCCGTTCACCGAGGTGGACTGATGACACCGAAGGTCGTCCACGCGCACATTGGCTCGAGCAAGACGGGCACGACCTTCATCCAGCAGGCGTTGTGGGCAAACAAGGCCGCACTTGATTCGAACCACATCTTGGTCCCCGGGGACCGACGACGCCAGCAAGGTGACGCCGCACGTGCACTGAACCGTTGGTCATCCGGTGATCCGACGCCAGAGGCGTGGCGAACGATCGCCGACGAGATCGTGAGCAGCAGTCATCCGGTTTCTCTGCTATCACAGGAGTTCCTCTGCTGGCTCGATGCCGAACAGATTCAGCAGTTCGTTGGTCGGCTCCGGCGTAGCGATGTCAAAGTCGTGCTCACGACACGGGATCTCGCGCGACTCATACCGGCGCAGTGGCAGAGCGCCCTTCGGCAAGGCAGAACCTGGACCCTTACCGAATACTCGAACGCGGTCGCTGGCCTGGAGCCGCGTGGCAATCGGCACCCGGCGTACGTGCACTTCTGGAAGCGGCAGGATTATGGCGGCATCGTTCGTCGCTGGATGGATGCCATCGGACGCGACAACGTGACAGTTGTGACGTTGCCTCGGTCCGGTTCAGACCCCGATGAGCTGTGGCGACGGTTTTGCGCATCCATCGAGCTGGATGCCGACAGGTATCCCACTAAGGGCGTTCGCAACACATCGCTTGGCGCAGCGTCAGCGGAGGTCCTGCGGCGGCTCAATGGGACTGACGCCATCGAAGGCCTCGAGCGCAACGACTACGCCCGCGAGGTCAATGGCCGACTCACGCGGCATGTCCTTGACCCGCGACGGCCGAAGGAGCCAGGTCTGACCTTGCCAACCGGCCAGCGAGACTGGGTGGTTGGCAAGTCGGAGCAGATCATCGCCGAGCTCGAAGCCTCGGGCGTGAAGGTGATCGGTTCGCTCGACGAGCTTCGCTCGGAGGTGGATGCGAAGCCCTACGTCGCACCCGAGGAAACGTCCGACGATGAGCTTCTTGCCGCAGCGATGGATGCTCTCGCTGGGTACGCGGTGGAGCACGGTGAGCGAAGGGCAGACTTCGAGAGCAAGAAGAAGGTCAAGGCTCAGTCCGAGCGTACGGAGCGGCGAGCGGCCCGAGCCGCTGAAGCAGCCCAGTCGCCGGGCGGTCAACGCCGGAAGAACGCCGGACGCCGTAAGGGCAAGTGAAACGCAGCGTTCCATCTGCTGCATGGGCTGGTCGGGCGCCCGGTGAGTCGCCCATGATGTGCCGAAGACCACCAGCACGACCCTGACCAAGACCTTCCTCTCGACGGGACCAGCTGATGATTTCCGCAGAAACCAGCGGGGAGTTCGAGGCGTTCACGCGCAAGCCTTTGAGTGAGTCAGACCTAGACGCGATTCACGACCAGGCCATGCGAATCCTGGAGAACATCGGCACCGAGGTCCACAGCGATCTGATGCTGAAGATGTTGGACGAAGCCGGTCAGCGTGTCGATGGCACTCGAGTTCGCTGGGACGCGGGCTTCGTGATGGACCAGCTCGCCAAGGCGCCGTCACAAATCACACTGCAGGGCCGTGACCCCCGCTACGCCGTCACGATCGGTGGCGGAAGCCTCGTGCACACACCGACAGGTGGATCGCCCTTTGTGTCAGACGAGGAGCGCGGACGCCGTGACGGTGATCTGGCGTCGTTCATCGAGCTGGTCAAGATGGCTCACGCGTCGGACGTACTACCGGTCATGCAGAGCGGAACGACTGAGGCACAAGACCTGTCCGACCTGAGCCGCCATCTCGAGATGGACTACGCGGTGCTGAGATGGAGCGCGCGTCCGTTCATCCTGTACGGCGCGAGTGGTCCACGTACCCGTGACGGGCTTCGTATCGCCGCCATCGCGGCTGGCGGTGAAGATGCCCTTCGCCTTCAGCCCTCTGTCATCGGAATCGTGAACCCGAACAGTCCCCTGGTGTGGGACACCCTGATGGTCGAAGAGCTGATGGCGCTTGCTGAGTTCGGTCAACCCGTCGCGATCACGCCCTTCTTGATGGCGGGGGCTTCGGCACCCGTGACGATCGCGGGGGGCCTGTCACTGCTGGTCGCCGAAACCCTTGCCGGTGTTGCCATGGCCCAGCTGGTTCGGCCTGGGGCACCGTGCATCTTCGGCACCTTCCTCAATGGGCTGGACATGCGGTCTGGCGGTCCATCGCTTGGCCTGCCGGAGTCCGTTCTGGCGACGCTTGCAGGTGGTCAGCTCGCCCGGCGCTACGGCCTCCCGTTACGCGGTGGTGGTGGTCTCTGTTCCGGTCTTGACCTCGACATGCAGACGGCCACAGAAAGCGCCATGTCGCTGTGGGCCACGCATCTAGCTGAATGTGACTTGGTGGTTCACGCGGCCGGGTGGATCGAAGGCGGGCTGGTCGCCAACTACGAAAAGCTCGCTTTCGATGTAGACGTGCTGAAGATGTTCGAGCGCATGCGCCGAGGGATAGACGTCAACGAAGACCAGCTCGCGTACGACGTGATCGAACGGCAAGGACCCGGTGGGCTGTTCCTGGCCGACGAACACACTCTTGACAATTTCAGAACTGAATCATTCATGAGTGTGATGTTCCGAGCCCAGGCGCACCCCACTTGGGTCAAGATGGGATCTCCGTCGGTGGTCAGCGTTGCAACGTCGGCCTGGAAGCAGCTGCTCGAGTCCTATGAAGACCCGGGCATCGAAGACGCCCTCGACGCTGAGCTGCGGTCCTTCATCGACCAACGTTCTCGCGAGCTGGACGCCTAGGCCGTTCAGCCCTCCGAGCTCGCCCCAGATACGGCCGAGTGAAACGCCAGTTCGCTCGGGCCATCACCAGTGGTCTTAGTCGGAGTCAGAGTGAGCCGATCGCCATCGACGCCGAACGTGACGTCGCCCCGCAGGACGCTGAGCATCGCTGACTCGACATCGGAAGCAGGTGGCTCGCAGGTTTTCTGCGTGCTGCCCAGCGGACCGAGGTTGAGTGTGGACCCTTCGACCGTGAAGGTGCCGTGACCGATGTTGCACCCAAGAGTCGCTCGCACGGCCCCTTCTGTCGTGAACATGACTCCGGCAGCAACTCCCTGAGGCACGCTGCTTACCGCGTCACCACTGGTGATGGACTCCAGCTGCCATAGCGGGCCGGCTAACGGTTGATCCGGCAGCGCCGCCTTCTCGTCCATGAGCTGGATGACTGCCTTTTCGCTCGCCAAAGTGAGTGTGTCGCCGTCCTGCGTCAGTGTGGGTTCTGAGGTGAGCACCTCGCTGAACCATGCGTCCTGATCCATGAGCGCCGGGTCGCATCCCATCTCGGTGCTGGCTAGGGCGTCCCCTTCGACCAGCAGATTTCCGTCGCTCCAAGTGGCGCTGCCACTCATCGAGTTGCACCCGGCGGAGGCGCCGATGCGGCCGTCTTCGAAGCTGATTCGCAAGTTCGAACCTGGTACCAGGCGGTACGGCTTGTCGTTGACCGTCACCGTGTTGCCGACGAAGGTGCGCCCATCAACGCTCAGCGCCGCCGAGCCCGAGCCGCCAGTCGAGTCGTCGGGGTCGTTCGAGTCGTTCGACTGGTTTCCGCATGCAACAGTCAGAAGACAGGCGGCGCTCAGGATCACCGTGATGAGAGCTCGAGACTTGTTCATGGGGGTTGGACTCCAAAGGCGAGGTTGCGGTTCCTAGGCCGACAGGGTGATCAAGCAGCTGGGCGCGACCCACCCTGCCGCAAAAGCCATGTGGAACTGCGACGCCGGTAGCGTTGCCGCGTGAACAAAAGCCATCGCGTTGAGTGGCGGTCGCGATTCCAGCACTCCACTGTTGGCTTCCCCAGCTGGTCACCTTTTGATCCCGACCGCCTCGTCTTTGTGAGTGATGAGGGCGGAGTAACGCAGGTGTGGACCTGCCTTCTCAGCGGAGCGGGGCGCCGACCCATTACTGACCAGCGAGTCGGCGTCGAGGAGTTCGTGCTCTCGCCTCGAGGCGACCGGGTGGCGTGGTGG
>JBJMHG010000211.1:0-14722 GCA_045807485.1 Actinomycetes bacterium | reverse complement strand
GACCGTCTGGGACGACGGGTTTGAGGAGTACCTCAAGCAGGCTGACCACGACGGCGTCATTGACTTCGTCGAGGTGACGCCGACCTACGCGTCGATGCCCGGCGGCTCTGAGACTTCGCCGTGCGTTGGCGTGGTACTTCGCATTGCTCGTGCTTCAGACCGTTAGTCGCGTGGCCCCCAAAGATGCGATGTAGTCGTCGGTGGCTTCCTCGAAGAACGACCCGATCACATCTTCGACCTCGCTAAAGCCGTCCGCGCAGAAGAGCAGTGGCTGGTAGTGGGTGATGTCGTACTGCTGCCTCCCCATGCGCGCAACGTCAACGGGCAGAAGCTCGGCCTGAGCCATTTCCTGGATCTCTCCGAAAGACGACAGCAGGCCCGCGCCATACGTCTTGACGCGACCGTCTTCGCGCAGAACGCCGAACTCAAGGCTGAACCAAAACACTTTTGAGACGAACTCAAGCGCCTCCGCAGTCTGCACTCTTTGTGCGGCTTCGCCGGCCGCTCGGTAGAGGGCGGCAAACCGGTCGGACGCCAAGCAGTTTCCGTGACCGACCACCTCGTGGATCACGTCTGGCTCAGGCGTATAGAGCGGTACCGAGTGGTGGCGAATGTACTGAGTTGAGTGGAAGACTCCATCGGCCAGAGAACCGTAGAACTCTCGGAGCGGCACCAACCCGGCTGCTGGGTGATACCGAAATCCGGTCAGCCTTTGAACCCCCGCACTCACTTCATCGAGCTGAGGGATGTGGTCTGTGGGCAACTGCAACAGCTGTTGTCCGACCAAGAACTCACGACAGGCCAGCTGCTGGTGCAAGGGCTCTAACTCGCGACTCACCGTTGCCCACACCTCGTGTTCGGCGGCGGTGTACTCCACGGTCGGTAACGGGTCGTTCGGCCGCCAATCCGTGGCGGCGGCGGCGATCGCGTTGCGACGTGCCCGGTAGCTGGCGTCCGCCACACCGGGGTGACTGTCGCTCAGCTCGACTACGACGTCGCCGGTGTCGTTCCGGTGAACCGGCGCGTATAGCTGGCCCTCTTCGAACATCGCCGCCTCCTGGGCAACACAGATTGTGTGGCCAGGATGCGCCATCGCGAGCATTTGTGCCAGACCCTCGGGCAGATGTGAGACGCTTGGCCCGCAAGCGCAGGATTCGGCAGACAAAGTGGCGTGAGCCGCTGCCGTCACAGGGACTGGAGAGACCAATGGTCACGTCGGTAGACCAGGTTGACGCGCAGATGCTCCGGCTCCTGCATGCAGACTCCCGGCTGTCGATCAGGGCGCTCGCTGACCAGCTGGGCATTTCCAGAGCTAACGCGTACCTCAGGTTCAATCGCCTGGTCGACTCCGAGGTCATCCGAGGCTTCACGATCGACGTCGACCACTCCGCCCTCGGGTTGCACACCTCGGCGTACGTCGAGGTCAGCATGGAGCAGAACGCCTGGAGGTCTGTCTCGGCAGCACTGAGTCGGATTGAGGCGGTGCAGTACGTGTGTTTGCTGGGCGGGGCGTTCGATGCACTTGTGCTGATTCGCACCTACGACAACCACTCGCTACGTGACGTCATTCTCGACGACCTACAGGGAATCGACGGCATCACCAGTACACGCACGCTCTTGATATTCGAAGAGGTGCGACCACCTGAGCCCCGTTGACCAGTGTCGACAGGTCGCGTCTCAGTAGCCAGCCACCTCGAGGGCAAGGAGAGCACCGAGCTCGGCACACGACTCGAGGTCTGCTTTGCTTGGCGCGCCAACGAGCGAGACGTCGGCGGCTACTTGCTTCCACTGCATAGCTCCGGCAATTTTGTGAATCGCGCGAAGTGCACCGGACGTGTCGTCATTGCCGTGCACGTATACGCCGTAGGGGAGTCCGACCGTCACCTCGAGGCATGGGTAGTACACCTGGTCGAGAAAGTGCTTCATGGCTCCTGACATGTAGCCGATGTTGGCTGGTGTCCCGAGAATGACCCCGTCCGCCTCCAGCACATCCACTGGACCGGCCGACAGGGCAGCCCGAACCACAACCGACACATCCTTTACCTCTGGGTGGTTGGTGCCCTTGAGAACCGCCTCGAGCATCTCCTGGACGGCAGGCGATGGCGTGTGTTGTATGACGAGCAGGCGATGCGGCATGTCCCTATGGTGCCCTGCCCTTCCGGCCGGTGTGACCGACCTCTCCGAGGACGGCCTAGGCTGACCGCTCAGTTGACATCAACTCCGAGCATGAGGTGAACGATGAGCAATCCCGATGGAACCTTCATCTACGTCGGTACCTACCCCGACGAGGCGTCCGCCAGGTCTGACTACGACATCGTGAAGGCGCTGCACTCCGTTGATGCGGTTGGAAGCTTCGACGCTGCCGTCGTGACCAAAGACGCCGACGGCAAGGTGCACGTTGACAAAGATGAGACCGCGACCCGAACGGGTGGGTGGCTCGGTGTGGGTGTCGGAGCCCTGGTGGGCATCCTTTTCCCGCCGGCCATCCTGGGGTCTGCCGTCGTAGGTGGCGTGGTTGGTGGAATCAGTGGCCACCTGTGGAAGGGGATGTCTCGCTCGGACGTCAAGGAGCTCGGCGACACGATTGACGCGGGTCAAGCTGCTCTAGTGGTCATTGGGGAGATCACAGTTTCCAAGGCGATCGAGAAGGCCGAGCTGCATGCGGTGAAGGAGACCAAGCGGGAAGTTGACGCGTCCTTCAAAGAGCTCGAGAAGGCAATCAAGTCTCAGTAGGTCTACTGGACGTTCACCTACGCCCCGCGCAAAAACTGCGCGGGGCGTAGGTTTTGTTCATGCAAGAAGTGCGGTTGGCTCCGCGTTCGCCAGACGACCTCGCTCGCGTGGTCGGGCCCGAGCGTCTGCAACGACTCGCGGGGGCTGACGCTTCGGCAATGAGATCTGCGCTGCACGGTCACAGCGTCATCAACGTGAACTCAACGCCAGCTGGTGGGGGAGTCGCGGAGATGTTGCAGGTGCTCCTGCCCTTGGCCCGAGGTCTAGGTGTCGACGCACGCTGGCTGGTGCTCGACGGTGACGAGGACTTCTTCGCCATCACGAAGCGAATCCACCATCAGCTGCACGGGTCACCGGGAGATGGCGCAGCCCTGAGCGCTGAAGACGGTCGTCACTACCGCGCCGTGATGCAGCGCAATTGGGAAGCCCTTTCAGCGAACGTCGTGCCGGGAGATGTGGTCCTCCTGCATGATCCACAAACCGCGGGGTTAGCTGAGCACCTGCACGGTCTCGGGGTTCCGGTGGTTTGGCGCTGTCACGTCGGCATTGATGGCGTGAACCAGTGGACGGAACAAGCGTGGGCGTTCTTGCGGCCGCTTCTCGACGGCTTCGTCGACTCGTACGTCTTCACGCGACGGTCCTACGCACCAGATTGGATCGACAGTGAATTGCTCGATGTCATCCGACCCAGCATTGACCCGTTGGCACCCAAGAACGTTGACCTCTCACCGAAGACTGCGCGTGAGGTACTTGCCTACGTCGGCATCGTTGACGGCAAGCGTCGGAGTCCGGTGCCCTTTAGGCGGGCAGACGGCACGCCGGGACGCATCGAGCGGTTCGCAGATATCTCGCGTACTGGCCCTCCACCTGGACCGGACGCCCCGTTGGTCGTGCAGGTGAGCAGATGGGATCCCCTCAAAGACATGGAAGGCGTCATGCGCGGGTTCGTCGACCAGGTACTCGATGGTACGGATGCCCACTTGGTTCTGGCTGGCCCTGTGGTGACCGCAGTGGCCGATGATCCTGAGGCCGCACAGGTGCTGGACGCCACGTGGAATGCCTGGCGCGGATTGCATCACCATCAGCGAAGCCGGGTGCAACTGGTCTGCCTCCCAATGTCCGACCTCGACGAGAACGCGACCATCGTGAATGCCCTGCAGCGACATGCGGCGGTGGTTGTCCAGAAGAGCCTCGCCGAAGGATTCGGCCTCACCGTGACTGAAGCCATGTACAAGGGGACCCCGGTGGTGGCTTCGGCGGTTGGCGGCATCATCGACCAGATCGATGACGGTCACTCCGGGTTGCTGGTCCGCGAGCCGCAAGATCTGAAGGAGTTTGGCAGCGCGGTCAATCGACTACTTGGCGACGAGCCGCTTTCAAAAGACATTGGCGCCGCCGGACGCGAGAGTGTGGTCGAGCAGTTCCTGCCCGACACTTCCCTCGGTCAGTGGCAGGCGCTGCTCGTGGGCCTCCTGGACGGTGCCTCGGGCGCGTGACGGACGTCGACATCGTGGTTGTCGGTGCTGGCTTTGCCGGCCTATCGGCAGCCGGGCAGCTTAAGGCCGCCGGATGCAGCGTCAAGGTGCTCGAAGCCGCCAACCGAGTAGGTGGACGAACTGACACCGTGCATCTCGGAGAGCAGTGGTTGGAAGCTGGCGGGCAATGGACGGGTCCGGGTCAGACCCGCGTTCGGTCGCTTGCGGAGCGCTACGGAGCAGAGCTGTTCGTGACACCTACCGACGGTGTCGACCTTCAGCTGGTCGACGGACGACCGACGACGTTGCGCACGGAACCGGCGTACACCCCAGTGGTGCAAGAACTCGATGCTCTGGCGTCGACGATTCGGCCGGACGAGCCGTGGACGACCGCCGACTTACAGACACTCGACGAGATGTCGATGGGCGAGTGGCTCGAACGCAATGTCGCGGACTCCGGGACGAGAGCAAGTGCGCGCAAGGTCATGGAGGGTCTCATGACCGTTCCGGTCGCAGACATGTCGCTGTTGACCATGCTTCATGCCGCGCGAACGAGTGGCACGCTCGCCGCAGCGCTGGGCATTGAAGGCGGTGCTCAAGAGCAGCGGGTACTGGGTGGACTTCACGGCCTCGCCATGCGAATGGCGTCTGATCTAGGTGAGGCGGTTCAGCTTTCAGCTCCTGTGACCTTCATCCGGAGCTCCAACGCTGGCGTCTCTGTATCGAGTCCTTCCGGCGTCGTCTCCGCCTCTCGCTGCATCGTCGCAGTGCCGCCATCCGGATGGCGGCGAATCACCTTCGAACCGGAACTGCCACCAGCGCACGTGGCGCTGTCGGACGCCATGCCGCTCGGCTCGGTAATAAAGCTTCAAGTGGTGTACGACCGGCCGTTCTGGAGGGAAGCCGGCTATTCAGGCCTGGTCATCGACGCGTCCGGCCCCTTCTCATTCATGGTCGATAACACCTCGCCGGATCATCCCGAAGGGGTGCTGGTTACATTTCTGTCCGCGGAGACCGCTGACCGCTGGGGCGACCGAGTCTTGGGACCAGAGGCAGCGACGGTGCGCCGGAAAGCCCTCGTCGAGCACGTGTGCGCTGCCTTTGGATCGCGCGGATCAGCGGTCATGGGTTACGTCGACCGCGACTGGGCAGCAGTGCCGTACGTAGGTGGTGGCTACTCGGGAGTCATGCGACCAGGTGGCTGGAGTCGAACGGGAGCCGCTCTACGAGCTCCGGTTGGGCGCCTCCACTGGGCGTCCGCAGAGTCTGCGCACGAGTGGAACGGTTACGTCGAGGGTGCACTTGACGCCGGAGATCGAGCGGCCGTGGAGGTCTTGGTCGAGCTGTGACAGCAATCAGCAGAACTTGCCGCAGGTCGAACCCTCAGAGTCGATCAAGCCATACGCAGGAACCACGACTCGTCGCTCACCGGCCCGGCCCCTTAGATGAATCTCGCGAAGCGCGACGTTGTTGTCACTGGACGCCTCGAGAAGCACTCCGTCTGGGTTGGCTTGTACCTTCACGAAGTAGGTGCCGTTTGGCAGATCTGTGATCTCGAAGGACTGTCCGGGTCGGTACTGGGCGTACGTGTCACCCCAGCCGGTCTGCAGCACCTCACGAATCCAGACTGAGCCTTCTTCGCCGCACGCTGTCGACAAGTCGGTCAGCCAAGGACGCCATTCCGCATTGTCCACCGTGAGGTCGATCGGGTCGGTTGGCGCCAGGCAAAACGCTTCTTTGCCGCTGTCGAGCACTTTGACATGGTTGTCGTCGAGCAGCGAGTACGCAGCGAAGTCGCGGAAGTGCCAATGGTCGTGCATGGGCCGGCTGTCGTACTCGAGCGTTCCGGCGTCCACCTTTCCCACGACGTCACCGTTCTCGTAGAAGTACTGGAACGCATTCATCGTCGTGGAGTCAGGTTGGCGGAATCCCTCGACCGCGAGGATGCCAGGGCCAGCGTTCCATGCCGTCGCTCCGAAGTTAAGGAAGCTGCGACCACTCTTGACGCGGTTGTCCACTGTCATACCCCATGCCGGCAGGGCCTCAATGTCGGGAAGGGCTGAATCAGGCGGGACGGTGATCGGCATCGATGTCGCCTCGGGTGTGGGCGCAGCATTCGCCTCGGCGGCTGATCCCGCCTTGGCCGTAACCGTGCCACCGCCGTTCATGACGGTGACCGGCACGGTGACGGAGGCGTCATTGTCGGAGATGCCGAAGGCGGTGCGATATGGCTCAGCGATCGAAACCGTCAGTCGATACGTGCCTTCGTCGACGCGAAGCTTCCTGCCCAGGGACGTCCGCACATCGGTGCCCCATCCCTGCTCGATGCCCCAGACGCTGCCCCTGCTGAAGGGAGAGGCCCAGCAGCCGGCGGGGTAGTTGGTGACGTCTGGGCCCGTGTCGTCGAGGCGCTCCTGCAGGTAGGAGTTGGAGCAAAAGGCCCGAGACGCGTCCTTGATCGGCGTGCCATTGCGCTTGGTCAGACTGGTCTGGAGGAATGCCGGCAGTCCCTTGCCCAGGTCCGGTTCGGGAACCCCGGCAACCGTCAGCTGCTCAGAGATCGCACCGGAGGGATCACGGACGATCTGAGAGAGGCTGACCGGGTCGTCGTAGGTGGCACGCTGAGCCCACAGCTCAAAGGGTCCGTTGACTGAAGCGACGAGCACAGGAAAGTGAATCTCGTAGCTGCCCCGCTTGCCGAGGTGAATCTCGGCCGAGGAAGTCGCCGCGATCAGGCGAATGCTCGGCGGGCTGGACGCGGCGGCGCTGACCGGCGTACCCAGAATCAATCCCGCAAGCGCTGCTGGAGTCACAGCGGCCAGGGCAAACGTCGCGATTCGGACGCCTTTTCGACCAGGGTTCATCTGCACTCAGCTCTCCGGAAGCTCTCCAGAATCGACGCGGCGACTCGTTCTGAACTGGGCCAGATCGACGGGCGCCGCAAGGTCTGGTCTGTCTATCACCACCGCCACCGTTCTGACGTGATTTGACTCAAGGAGTCGTCGGGTTGTTGCCGATAGAAGTTTCGTGACGCCGAACTGTCCAGACCCGATCATTCGGGCCACGCTGACCGCCGTGCACCGACGTGATCATGCGCACAGCGCAGATCCATGTCACCCCCACGACGTCGAGGTGGTACGCCTCGGACAGATGGCCATGACGGTGTGTCACGACTGCAGCTACGAGTTCGGCTTCGACGACACTCACAACTGTGAGCGCGAGGCCGACGTCCATAGGATCGCCACCGGCTGAACCTCAGATTGTTCGGCGACTCACTGGACGGAACGTTGGTGCGTCTATACCCGCCGAACCGCTGGCCCCCAGCACAATGGACTCATGAGTGATCCGTTGCGCGTGATCGTGACTGCCGGGGCAGGCGGCATCGGGGCCGTCATCGCCGAGACGTTCGCCGCCGCAGGAGCACGAGTACACACCTGTGACATCTCGCGTAAGGCCCTTGACGCTCTCGCAGCTCGCAGCCCGTCCATCGTCGGCGCGCAGGTCGATCTGTCCAACGAAGAAGCCATTGCCGCTTGGTGTGAAGGAGCCGTCACCGACCTCGGCGGCATTGACGTTCTCGTCAACAACGCTGGGATCGCCGGTCCAACCGCCGCCGTCGAGGACATCTCGCTCAGCGACTGGCGGCAATGCCTTGCTATTGATCTCGACAGCCACTTCTTGACCTGTCGATCGGTCGTTCCCGTCATGAAGCAGCAACGGTCGGGTTCGATCGTCAACATGTCGTCGACGGCTGGGCAAGTCGGCTACGGACGACGCTCGCCATAAGCAGCAGCCATGTGGGCTGTCATCGGGTTCACCAAGTCGCTGGCCATCGAAGTGTGCCCTTATGGAGTGCGGTTCAATGCCATCTGCCCCGGGGCCGTCCGGGGTGACCGCATGGGACGCGTCATCGCAGCCGAAGCCCGCGCGCGCGGGCTGGCAGAGGCAGAAGTCGAATCTGAGTATGCGAGCTCGCAGTCGATTGCGCGCTTCGTCGAACCGCAAGAGATCGCCGACATGGCGTACTTCTTGGGCTCACCTCAAGCGCAGATGGTGAGCGGTCAGGCCATCGCCGTCGACGGGCACACCGAGACGTATCACATCACCTGAGCTTTACCCTGGCAGTCAGCGACCCTTCCAGACCGGTGACCGCTTTTCAGCGAAAGCGCGCGGACCCTCGAGTGCGTCCTCCGACTGCTGCATCGCGCGGTACGCCGGCAGGTCACCGCTTCGCAATAGTTCGAACGCGTCATGGGCGGCCATGCCCTCGGTCTCACGGATCACTTCGAGCACAGCGGCGATTGCCATCGGGGCGCTCTGCTCGATTGCATTGGCAAGCTCGAGTGCAGATGAGATCAGTTCATTGGTCGGGACGACGCGGTTGACAACGCCCCAGCGCAAGAGCTCCTCTGCAGAGATCCGGCGGCCGGTTAGCAGCCATTCGAGTGCAATGGCTCGAGGCACCCTGGCCGGTATGCGCAGCAGCCCCCCAGAGTCGGCGACGATGCCGATCTGGACCTCGGGAAGCGCGAACTCCGCATGGTCCGCGGCCACGATCAGGTCTGCGGACAGGGCCAGCTCGAATCCACCACCGAACGCCAGGCCGTTGACTGCGGCGATCACTGGCTTGCCCACGTCGAAGAACTCGGTCAAGCCGGCAAAGCCGCCGGGGGAGTGCTCGGCGTCAACGGCTTCACCTTCGGCCGCGGCCTTGAGATCCCATCCGGCTGAGAAGAACCGCTCGCCGGCGCCAGTCAAGACCCCAGAGCGCAAAGTCGCGTCGTCACGCAGCCTGACGAATGTCTCGTAGAGCTCCATACTGGTCGCGACGTTAATGGCATTGGCTTTTGGAACATCGAGCGTGACGATGAGCGTCGCGCCGCGAACCTCGGTGTGAACGCTCATCGGCCAGCACTCTCATAGGGACGGAGCAACCCACGCGAGATGATGTGGCGCTGAATCTCGCTGGTTCCGTCCCAGATGCGCTCAACTCGGGCGTCCCGCCACCACCGCTCGATCTTGTACTCACGCACCAGCCCCATGCCACCGAATACCTGCACTGCTCGATCCGTGACGCGTCCGAGGGTTTCGGTCGCCATGAGCTTGGCCATGGCGACGTCGATGTCTGTGAGTGTGCCGTCGTCGATGCGGGACGCCGCTTGCAGCGTAAGAAGCTGTGCAGCCTCGATCTCAAGAGCTGAGTCGGCGAGCTGGAACGACAGTCCTTGGAACTTTCCGATTGCTTGTCCGAACTGCTCACGGCTGGACGCCCAGCGCAGCGCCTCCTCGAGTACGCGCTGAGCGCGGCCCACAGAGTTTGCTGCGACCGCCAGGCGCGTGGCTCCCAGCCACTGGCCCATGAGGTCGAAGCCCTTGCCCTCTTCACCGAGCAGAGCGCCGGCGGGAATGCGAACTGCGTCAAAGTGGAGCTCGCAGTGGTGATAGCCGCGGTGCGAGACGCTCGGTGACCCCTTGGTGATGGTCAGGCCATCGAGGTCGGTGTCGACGAGGAAGGAGGAGATCAACTTGCGTGGCCCACGAGACGACTGCTCTTCTCCGGTGGCGGCAAACAAGATGATGTAGTCGGAGATGTCGGCATGGCTGATGAAGTGTTTCGTGCCGTTCACCACCCATGCGTCGCCGTCGCGGCGAGCGGTCGTGGTCATGCCTCGTACGTCGGAGCCGGCCCCCGGCTCGGTGATCGCCAGGCACTCTTGCTTCTCACCACGGACAGTAGGAAGCAGATACTTCTCGATCTGCTCGCCGCTGCAGCCCATGAGGATTCGGCTCGGTCGCGCCACGAAGTGGTGCAAGGCAAATGAGGTGCGGCCCAACTCACGCTCGACGAGGGCGAGCGAGACCGCGTCCAATCCGCCTCCGCCCACGTCTTCTGGCATGTTCGCCGCGTACAGCCCTGCGTTGAGCGCTTTGGTCCTGATCTCTTTCTGCAGCTCTGGCGTCACCTCGTCCAGCTGCTCGACCTCGTCTTCATGAGGCACCAGCTCGCGGTCGACGAAGGCACGAACGGTTTCGACGATCGCGCGCTGCTCGTCGCTGAGTGCGAAGTCCATGGCTCTGCGGCTCCTTGAGTGGTGGGCTGATTGTCGTCAGCTGGTTGGCTTCGGCGGCGGGATTCGCATCACGTGGCCAACGTAGTCAGGAACCGCCAAGTTCGCGTGCGCTGCTTCGATCTGCTTGAGGTGGTCGTACAGGTGGTCGGGTAATGGGGCTACCCTGCCGGCTTCCATGTCGACGTGAAGCAGCATCTGTTCGGCCGTTGCCACGGCATTGCCCTCGGCGTTGAGCACCTCGTGGACGATGTGTACGCGCTTGCGGTCGACACCCAGCACCTGGAGCGTGAAGGTGAGCGAGTCTCCCTCGTTGCACTCATCGAGGTGGTGCAGGTGTGTTTCGGCGGTGTACAGGGAGCCACCCTTTGCTCGGTACGCCTCGTCAATGCCGAAGTATCGGAAGAAGGCGTCAGCGTTGTCTCCCACGACCAGCAGGTAGCTCGATTCGCTCATATGCCCGTTGTAGTCACACCAGGCCGGTTTGACTGTCGTGGCGTGCAGCCGTAGCGGCGCCGCAATGGGCGCGTCGGCGTCCCAGCCGGCGTGCAGCTTGCCCTCGTTCGGGGTAGTGACGCGTTCCGCGACGTGGTCGTTACCCATGTCGTCCCTTCAATCTTGAGATCAGGCATGACACGATCGCCCGATGCGCGACGACAGCCAGACCGAACAGCCGCCGGCTGCTGTGGCCGTTCCGTTCACCGACTTCTCGTGCGCCGTTCCGGCGGCTGCGATCGACTACAACGGGCACATGAACGACGCCGCGTACGCGCAGGTTCTGACCGATGCGAACGAGCTGTTCCTCGACCGGCTCGGTCTCAGCGCCTCCTACCGCGAGCGCACCGGATGTGCGATGTACACCGTCGAGATCACCATCAAGTTCTTGCACGAGGTTGATGCGACGGACACCATCACTGCCGAATCGGTGGTGGCGTCGGTCGATGCCAAGCGTTTGCGGGTCCGCAGCACCCTCAAGGTCGGTGACATCGACGTGGCGACCGGCGACTCGCTCTACCTGCACGTTGACACCAGCGCGGGGAAGGTGGCGGCATTCCCTGACGATCGTGCGGCGGTGTTGGAGAGCGTGCGCTTTCATGACGAAGAGGTCGCCTCCGGCTGACGCGCGCGAAGGTTGGCCTCGTACTGCTTAAGCACCGCACCCGCGGCGTAGTCGCGTCCCCGAAGACCTTGCAGCACGCCGACCAGGCAGTCGTCACGAAGACGCTCGAGCTCACGGACGCCGGCACCGGCCGCCTGGGCGTCCGACTGCTCTTCGATCCGGTCGAGCAGCTCGTCAGTGAGTTCGGGGACGTCGGTGAGCTTGCTCCATGGCCATTGCAGTGCGGGGCCGAACTGCTCCATGAAGTGGCGCATGCCGCCCTCGCCGCCCGCGATGCGATACGTGAGCATCGTGCCCATGGACGCCCAGCGCAGGCCGGCGCCAAAGCGGATAGCGTCGTCGACCTGCTCGACCGTGGCCACTCCGTCGTTGACGAGCCACAGGGCCTCGCGCCAGAGTGCCTCGAGCAACCGGTCTGCGACAAAGCCATCGATCTCGTGCTGCAGAACCAACGGTTTCATTCCCAGCGACGCGTACACGTCAGCAGCGCGCTGCACCGCGTCCGGGCTGGTCTGTTGTCCGGGGCATACCTCGACGAGGGGCAGCAGGTAGACCGGGTTGAACGGATGTCCGACGACCAGTCGTTGCGGATGCGTCATGTCGGCCTGCAAGGTGGTGGGCAGGATGCCCGACGTCGAGCTTCCGAAGATGACGTCATCAGGAGCGGCTTCGCTCGCCTGGCTCAGCAGACTGCGCTTCAGCTCGGGTATCTCGGGGGCGCTTTCTTGCACGAACTGCACGCCGGACGCCGCCTCTTGCGGCGTCGCGGCTCGCGCCAGGCTGCCTTGCTCAGGCAGCGGAGCGTCGGTCAGCTGCGACCATGCCCGCGTGGCGTTGGCGAGCATCTCGTCGACCTTGCGTTCGGCTTGGGGGTCGGGGTCGAAGAGCTTGACGTTGACGCCGTTGAGCAGGAATCGGGCGGCCCATCCACCACCGATCACACCGCCCCCGAGCAGTCCGACGTCCGTGACGCCGAGCCGCGCGGGTGTGTGGGCGGCTCCGCCGTTGGTGGCGGTCGAGGGCACGGCTGGCTGGACTGGCTCAGCCATGCTTGACCAGGCCGAGCTTGTCGCGTACCTCCTGCGGGCCCATGACGCGGATGTTCATGGTCTCGAGCAGGGTCTTGGCACGGTCGACGAGCTGACCGTTGGTCGCGAGGACACCCTTGGAGAGGTACAGGTTGTCCTCGAGCCCGACGCGGACGTTGGCGCCAACCATTGGCGCGAGCGCGGCGTACGGGAGCTGATAGCGGCCGATCGAGAACATCGAGTAGACCGAGCCGGGCGGCAGGTTGTTGATCATCGCCTGCAGCGTGGAGACGTCGTTCGGTGCGCCGTAGGGGATGCC
This sequence comes from Actinomycetes bacterium, assembly GCA_045807485.1. Taxonomy (GTDB): domain Bacteria; phylum Actinomycetota; class Actinomycetes; order JAHEKZ01; family JAHEKZ01; genus JAHEKZ01. The sequence continues at coordinate 1,979 of JBJMHG010000211.1, read as the reverse complement.
CATGCAGAGCTGCACCATGCAGGGGTCGTCGATCAGTCCCTCTTTGACTACCTCGTTCAGCAGCACGAGGTCACCGGTGTCGAACACCTCGACCTCGGGCTTGACGCCGAGGTCTTGGATGCCCTTGGCCATCGCACGGAACATTCCAGGCGTGTTCACCATGATGTAGTCGCCACCGGCTGCGAAGTTCATGGTGCCGGCGTCCAGGGTGCAGATCTCGGGCATGAGTTCTTTCACGTGTTGCAGGCGTTCGGTCGCTCCGGCCATGTCGGTGCCGAGGTCGTCGGGTGGAAGTGGCTTCTCGGGGCCACCGAGCACCAGGTCGCCGCCCATGCCGGTAGTGAGGTTCAAAACCACGTCGACCTTGGAGTCGCGAACCCGCTCGACCACCTCGCGGAAGTACTCGGGGCGTCGCGAACCTTTGCCGGTCTCTGGCTCGCGCACGTGGATGTGAACGACGGCGGCGCCGGCTGCTGCTGCCTCCAGCGCCGACTGGGCGATCTGCTCAGGGGTGACGGGCACCTTGTCGCTAATGCCAGTGGAGTCACCCGCGCCGGTGAGTGCGCAGGTGATGAAGGCGGACGACTGCAGGGGGAGCGACACGATGACCTCCGGGCCGAATGTGTGAGGGCCAGATGTGTTGGTTCAAGGGAGCACTATCCGCGTTGCTATTGCACTATGCGAACAACGGTTTACTATCGTGCGACGACGCTAGGAGCGTCTTCACCCCTCTGTCAAGGAGTTCACCCTGCGTTCGCCCAGTCGTTCCACGGACCGGACCGGTTCCGGAGGCCCCGCGCAATCGGTGCAGTCGGTCGACCGTGCGCTCGATCTGCTGGCCGCGGTTGCGGCGTCCGAGACTGCTCCGACGGTTGCCGAGCTGGCCGACCGATGTGGCATCAACCGCAGCACCGCCTGGCGGCTGATAGCCACGCTCGAGGCACACGGCATGGTCGAACGCGCCTCTGCGTCCAGCGGTTTCCGGGTCGGGTACGGCGCCGTGCGGCTGGGAGCCGCCGCCGACGAGGCATCGGTGGTGCGGCGGGTCCGGCCGGTGCTCGAAGACCTCTCACAGGCGTCCGGTGAAACGGTCAGCCTCGCCCTGGTGAAGACCGCCAGCCTGCGATACGTCGACCACTTGTCGGTCATCGCCGGCACCTTCACTCCGTGGTCTGAGGAACGGGTGTCGTTGCACTCCACGTCCAGCGGCAAGATCTTCCTGGCGTGGCTGTCGCAGGAAGAGCGTGAGGGCGCCTTGCCATCCACGCTGGAGCGATTCACCGAAAACACCATCACCGATCGGGCCGAACTCGAGCAAGAGCTGGCACGCGCGCGAGAGCTCGGTTTCGCGCGGTGCCATGGCGAGGACGCCGCGCTGACCAACGGTGTCTCGGCTGCGGTGCTCGACGCACGCCGGCGTCCGATCGCGGTGGTCAACGTGTGGGGCCCTGAGCGCCGCATCCCGGTCGAGCGCCTTGACGCCCTGGGTCCGCTGGCCGTTGCGGCGTCCGTTCGGATCGGTGAACTGCTCGCTTAAACGTTCCGTGAGCGGGAGTCTGCCGTACTTCTGGTGACGGTTAGGGGCATCGGCCAAGCGATTTCTGCCATTCCAATGCCCCCAAATGTCACCGCGAGGTTGTCATCCACAGCGCTAGGGGCGTGCCCGGCGGCGGTGGCGATTTGCTAGCACTCTCGGGCAGTGCAGTCGTTCGAGGATCCAGAAGCCGCGTTGGCAATGCAGCACATGCTCGCCAACGGGGGCGGTGCAAGCAGCGCAGACTTGCGGCGGTGGGGCATCTCGCGAGCCGCCATCGAGCGAATGCTCCGACGAGGTCAGATCAGTCGCCAATCTCGTGGCCGCTACCACTTGCCAAGCCCCGCGTCAGGAGACCGATGGTCCAAACAGAGATCCGAGCACCTCATGGCAGCCGCGGCTCTTTCGGGCCAGGACAGGGTCCTCGGCCTCCGGACTGCAGCAC